>CALRIM020000018.1:0-25743 GCA_943360385.1 Rhizobium sp. Q54
ATACAGTAGTCTCCTTTTTTCATAATTTGATCCGCAATCAAAAAGCATTTTTGAGCAATTTGAATATTACCAGATTCAATATTTTTTTGTGTATAGGAAGAAAGACATTTGGCTTCGTTGTAAAAACCGCGATGGGTTGGGCCTTCTAGGTCGGCAGAAATTCCTGGTAATTCTGCAACTAGTATTTCATAAATTTCACTCTCTTTTAACATAATTGTGTTTTTTGTAACACTTATGCCATTAGCGTGCCTAGTAGTTTTATAGGTTGTTAGTTAGCTTATAGTCAGATGAATATAATATTTATCATATGGACTAATTTTAAGAACCCTATCGTTTTGAAAGGGTATAGACTATCATTATGAAAGGTATACTAGTTGAGATTATATTCTTCCAATTTTCGATAGAGAGTAGTCAGTGCTATTTTAAGTAATTCGGCTGTTTTTGTTTTGTTGCCGTTTGTGTAGTTTAATACCTTTTGGATATGAATCTTTTCTGCACTTGCTAAATCAAATGCCGAAAGTTGAGTATTTGTAGTTGATTTCTTTTGAAACTCTTCAGGTAATGTTTCAACTGTCATTAGTTTTTCTTGCGATAAAATAACTCCTCTTTCAATCACATTTTTAAGTTCACGAATATTTCCGTGCCATGTATGTAGCTTTAATAACTCCATACATTCGTCTGTTATGGAGAGAATGTTTTTATTATTTTTAGCAGAATAAATTTTCAAGAAATAGTTAGATAGTAATTCAATGTCAGAAACACGTTCACGTAAAGAAGGTAATTCAATTTGAAATACTGATATTCGATAAAATAAATCTTCTCTAAAAGTGCCTTTTTCTATTTCTGATTTTAGATTCCTATTGGTTGCAGAAATTATTCTAATGTTAACTTTTGTAGGTGAGGAGTCTCCAACTTTGATGAATTCGTTGTTTTCAATTACCCTTAAAAGTTTAGCTTGCAAGTCAAGAGACATTTCTCCAATTTCATCTAAGAAAATAGTACCATTATTGGCCATTTCAAAAAGTCCTTTATGGTCCTTTATTGCTCCCGTAAATGCTCCAGCTTTATGTCCAAACATTTCAGATTCAAGTAAATCTTTACTTATCGCTGAACAATTAATGGCAACAAAATTATATTTATTTCTAGCACTTTCCTGGTGGATAGCTTGTGCAAATACTTCTTTCCCCGTTCCTGTTTCACCAGTTAATAAAACAGTAGTATCAGATTTAGAAACCTTTTTTGCAAACTCAATTGCAGTTAAAAGTTTTTTTGATTTTCCAATTATTTTATCAAAAGAATGCTTTTCTCCTAATTGTTTTTCTAGAGATTGAATTCTTCTAGCTAAATCAACTTTTTCGAATGCACGATATAATAATGGAATTATTTTGTTATTGTCGTCACCCTTAATAATATAGTCGAATGCCCCGTTTTTAATTGCTTGAACACTATCTTGTATGTTTCCATAAGCAGTTAATAAAATTATCTCTAGTAGAGGGTTTTTGGATTTTAATTTGCTTACAAGGTCAACACCACTTCCATCTGGTAGTTTAACATCACATATTACAACATCAAATTCTAAGTCGTCTAATTTTTTTAATGCGCTTTTGCAATTTTCGGCTTGAAATACCTCAAAGCCCTCTAAGCTTATTATTTTAGATAATAAGGTTCTAATTTTAATTTCGTCATCTATAATTAATATCTTATTCAATGTCTTTTATTTTTTGGATATCAATATTTATAATTTTAGTCACGAACCGTTTCCACAACATCTGTCGAAGATTTTAATCTACCTGCTTTGTAAAAATACCTTCGATAATAATCTTCCCTTAAATCCGATATAATTACACCCTGAGAAGTAGATGCATGTACAAATTTATTCTCCCCTATGTAAATTCCAACATGAGAAACTTGACCTCTACGAATTCTAAAAAACAATAAATCTCCTTCCTTCATTTCACTTCTTGGAACAGGATTAGTCATTTTATACATACTTCGGGAATCTCTTGGAAGTACTCTTTTATATACTTTTTCGTACATAATTCCCGTAAATCCAGAGCAATCAATACCCCTTTTAGTTTCCCCTCCAAAGCGATATCTAGTCCCTAACCACTCATACATTTGGTAATAAAGCTCTAATTTTGATGCTGTATCTACTGGCAATCCCGTTTTCTGGGCATGAAATTCAAATCTTAAAGTGTCGGGATCAAGAACTTCTTTATCCTTAACTACATCTTTTTCAGATATTTCGGGTAGTTTATACTTTCGGTTTTTAGTTTTAGAGAATTGAGCGTTACTGTATTGTATTCCCACAAAAAACACCATCATCAATACAAATACATATTTAATCGCTCTACTCATCTATAAAAATCAAATCTAGGAGGTCAAAAATACGCATCTTTCCTCAAAAAGTGAGATTATACTAAGTGTAATAATTACACGAACTTGTTTAATTGTACGAAATGACTATTTTGCATAAAAAACAAGGATTTTTATATCTTGCATAAAAGCAAGAAGATTTAATTTTTTGCTTTTTATTGATAGATTTGCGATTCTATTGCTCAAACGAAAAAATATGGCGATTAAGATTACAAAAGAAACTTATTTAAGCTGGTACGAATCAATGGTATTGATGCGTAAATTCGAAGAACGTGCTGGTCAGTTATACGGACAACAAAAAATTCGTGGATTTTGCCACTTATACATTGGCCAAGAGGCTGTTGTAGCTGGCGCAATGTCTACGCTTCGTAAAGAAGATGGAATGATTACAGCCTATAGAGATCATGCGCATGCATTGGCTAAAGGTGTTACTGCAAACGCAGTGATGGCAGAATTGTATGGAAAGGCAACAGGATGCTCTAAAGGTAAAGGTGGTTCTATGCATATGTTCGATGCTGAATGTAATTTCTTCGGAGGACATGGTATTGTTGGCGGACAAATTCCTTTAGGTGCTGGTATTGCATTTGCCGAAAAATATAAGGGCACAGATAATGTTTGTGTTTGTTATATGGGTGATGGTGCAGTTCGTCAAGGAGCGCTTAATGAAACGTTCAACATGGCTATGCTTTGGAAATTGCCAGTAATATTTATTTGTGAAAACAATGGTTATGCGATGGGAACTTCTGTTCAAAGAACTACCAACATGACTGATATTTATAAAATTGGTTTAGGTTTTGATATGCCAAGTGCACCAGTAGATGGGATGAGTTGTGAAGCAGTTCATAACGCAATGGATGAAGCGGTGGACAGAGCACGTAGAGGTGATGGTCCAACTTTCTTGGAAATAAAAACATATCGTTACAAAGGACATTCAATGTCTGATCCTGCTAAATACCGTTCGAAGGATGAGGTAGAAGATTACAAACAAAAAGACCCTATCGAACAAGTAAAAGCAACTATTTTGAAAAAGAAATATGCTGATGAAAAATGGTTGGAAGAAATTGATCAAAAGATAAAAGATATTGTTGAAGCATCTGTAGAATTTGCAGAAGTTTCCCCATATCCGGAAGCGTCGGAATTATATACAGATGTATATGTTCAGACAGACTATCCGTATATTATGGACTAACAACTCAATACTGAATAACAAACAGTATGTCTTTGTACCTTGTACTTTTTAGACCTTGGACATAAGACAAGAGACATGGGACAAAGGAGTTAATAATTAATGAATTTAAAAGGTGATAGCACAGAGAAATGTTTCTCATCCCGATAGCTATCGGGACTAACATCTCAATACTTAAATACTAGAAAAAATGGCTGAAGTAGTAAGAATGCCGAAAATGAGCGATACCATGACCGAAGGGGTATTAGCTAAGTGGCATAAAAAAGTTGGAGATAAAGTTAAGTCGGGCGATTTAGTTGCAGAAGTTGAAACCGATAAAGCAACGATGGATTTTGAATCATTCCAAGAAGGAACGGTATTATATATTGGTGTAGAAGAAGGTAAAGCAGTACCAGTAGATGGTATTATTGCTGTGTTTGGAAAAGAAGGCGAAGATTATAAAAGTTTATTGACAGATGCACCAGTTGCAAAAGCTCCAGCAGCTGAAGAAGCAGTTTCTGCACCAGCAGCAAATGCAGCGCCTGCGGCAGTATCGGCACCTGCTCCAGCTGTAAATGCAAGTTCAGATTCGAGAGTTAAAGCATCTCCTTTAGCAAAAAAGATAGCTGAAGAAAAAGGAATAGATTTAGCTCAAGTTAAAGGTTCTGCCGAAAACGGAAGGATTATAAAAAAAGATGTGGAAGATTTCAAACCAGGTTCTTCAACAGCTTCATCTAAACAAGCAAACATTACTTTACCAACTTATATTGGTCAAGAGAAATATACAGAAGTTCCTGTTTCACAAATGCGTAAAGTAATTGCGAAACGTTTGGCAGAAAGTAAATTTTCTGCACCGCACTTCTATTTAAAAATGACAGTCGATATGACTGCTGCGATGGATGCTCGTGTAAAAATGAATGAAGTAGCACAAGTGAAAATTTCATTTAACGACATCGTTTTAAAAGCAGTTGCAGTTGCATTGAAACAACATCCAAATGTAAACTCATCGTGGTTAGGAGATAAAATTCGTTATAACGAACATGTAAATATTGGAGTTGCTGTTGCAGTAGAAGATGGTTTACTTGTACCTGTTGTGCGTTTTGCAGATGGAAAATCATTGTCGCACATTTCAGCAGAAGTAAAAGATTTTGCTCAAAAAGCAAAAGATAAAAAATTACAACCAAGCGATTGGGAAGGATCAACATTTACCATTTCTAATTTAGGAATGTTTGGTATCGATGAATTCACTGCTATTATAAACCCACCAGATGCATGTATACTTGCAGTTGGAGGAATTCAATCTGTTCCGGTTGTTAAAAACGGACAAGTAGTTGCAGGAAATGTAATGAAATTAACACTTTCATGCGACCACAGAGTTGTGGATGGCGCAACAGGTGCTGCGTTTTTACAAACGGTTAAATCGTTGTTAGAAGAACCAGTCCGCCTATTAGTGTAATAGATATGAGATGTGAGATATGAGAAACTTAAATTTTCTAATATCTCATATCTCAATTCTCATATCTATTTTTCATATTTCCAATTCCTTGTCTTACTCTCCGCAAGCATTTCTAACGCTTGAACAATTCTCCTCTCTTTAGTACTTTCTTGCTTTGCTTCTAGAATCCAATTAGTGTATTCGTTTTGTTGACTAATACTAATTGATTTAAAAAAACTGTTTGCTATTTTATTTTTTGTAAGTGCTTTCGAAAACTCAATGGGTAATGGAACTGCTTCTGCTTTTTTAGCTTTTGTTTTTGAAGTAAGCACTACATCCGCATCAATTAATTTCATGGCCTCCTTTATATATTTAATTAGGATTTTATCAGAAGGCAAATCCTTCATCGATTTAATTTTTCCTAAATGGCCCATGGCAGATTCTACATCTTCCTTTCCTCTTAAAAATATATCGTCAGGATCTTTCATCTCTGTAGCTAACCAAAACCCAAAGGCACAATGCTCTTTAAAAGAGGCCATGCTGCAAAGTATTTTGCCTTTGTATAGAAAGTGAGGGAACGACCATTTCATTGCCTCTTCAACGTCTGGGCATGCTTTGTGTACAACAAATTGGAGATGCATCAATATTGGTTGTGCAAATTCCTTAGATTTCAAAATATAGGTGTTGAACATATCTATAGATTTTTATTAAATTTATTTAAAAATAGTCATAATGGAAAATGTAACATTTGGAACTCAGTTGCTTTTTATTGTTGCAACATTTATTACAGTTACTCTAATTTACTATGCATGTAACAAGAATAATCTTGTTTTAGGTATAGTGTTAATTTGGTTAGTTATTCAAGCTATTCTTGGTATTTATGGTTTCTATGAAAATACGTTATCAACACCTCCTAGATTGATTTTTATGCTTGCACCAACGGTTTTATTAATTATTTGGTTATTCAATTTTAACAAAGGAAAAATATTTATTGATGCATTAAACTTGAAGTATTTAACACTTCTGCACGCTGTTAGAATAATGATAGAAATTGTATTGTTCCAGCTTTTTATTGCAAAGGTAGTTCCAATTGATATGACTTTCGAAGGAAGAAATTTTGATATACTTTCTGGTGTTTCAGCATTATTTATATTCTATTTTGGCTATGTGAAAAGTATCATTAGCAAAAAAATCATTTTAATTTGGAATATAGTTTGTTTGATATTGGTGATCAATGTTGTGATTTATGGAATTCTATCCGCGCCATCAATTATTCAAAAATTAAATTTCGATCAACCCAATATTGCAGTATTACATTTCCCATTTGTATGGTTAGCAAGTTTTATAGTTCCGACTGTGATATTTGCGCACTTGGTTGCTATAAGAAGGATTCTGGTAGCTAGTAACTAGTATTATTTACCAACTACCAATGACCAATTTAAACCTTTTCCACCAAATATTGTCATATATTTAACAACCCTAAACTAAAATATATGAAACGCTTACTCGTAGTGCTTGCCCTTGTTTCTGCAACGGTATTATTTCAACAATGTAAAAAGGCAGAAGAATCTGTTACTAATAATACAACAGACTACCCCGCTATTACATCCACTTTCGGAACAAAAATAAATTTAAATGTATTGGCTAATTATGCATCTCAAGAAATTCCAGCTTACATCACTAGAGATAATACTCAAGGAAATGTTATTACTAATGCAAAGGCTACGTTGGGTAGAGTTTTGTTTTACGATAAGAAATTAAGTTATGATAATACAGTTGCATGTGCAAGTTGCCATAAACAACAATTTGCATTTGGAGATACAGCTTTAGCAAGTAATGGAGTAAGTGGTGGCTTAACCGGTAGACACTCTATGAGGCTAATAAATGCAAGGTTCTCCGCAGAAACAAAATTTTTCTGGGACGAACGTGCCGCAACTTTAGAAGCACAAACAACTCGACCAATACAAGATCATGCGGAAATGGGATACAGTGGAATTAGTGGTCGTCCAACAATTGCATCATTAATTTCAAAAATGCAAGCTCTAGATTATTATAATGAGTTGTTTCAATTCGTATATGGCTCAACCGAAATTACTGAAGCTAAAATGCAAGAATGCTTAGCTCAATTTATTCGCAGTATTCAATCGTTCGATTCTAAATATGATGTGGGCAGAAAACAAGTGGCCAACGACAATCAGAATTTTCCAAATTTTACAGCACAAGAAAATGCCGGTAAAACGTTGTTTCTTGCAGCACCAAATTTCGATGCAACTGGTAACAGAATTGATGGAGGAGTTGGTTGTGATGGATGCCATAAAGCTCCAGAATTTGATATAGCACCGAACACTGGTAATAACGGAATAATTGGAGTACTTAATGGTTCTGGGATTGATGTTACCAATACTCGTGCACCATCCTTACGCGACCTTGCAAATACTAATGGAGAACCAAATTCCCCAATGATGCATACAGGAATTTTAAAAACATTGCAACAAGTAGTTGGTCATTATGGAACTATTAATATTGCTCCTGGAAATACAAATCTCGACCCTAAACTTCGCCCAAATGGATTCGGACAACAATTGCATTTAACACAAACAGATGTTCAATCGGTTATTGCATTTCTTAAAACCTTATCGGGAACAAATGTGTACACAGATGCTAAGTGGAGTGATCCGTTTTTGAATTAAAGTAGAAAAAGTTTAATATATGCGGGATTTTATTTAATCCTGTATATATGCAGTAAAGTGGTGGCACGACTTAAGTGGTGGCACCACTCTACCTCCCCAACTCCTTTACCGCAATCCACGCCATTAATCCTGGTCCAATTTTCAAAGCATTTTCATCGATGTCGAAATTTGGAGTGTGTACAGATGCCGTAATTCCTTTTGCTTTATTTCCAGTACCTAGCCTGTAGAAGCTTGCTGGCATTACTTGTGAGTAGTATGCAAAATCTTCTGCAGCCATCCATATATCCAAGTCAACTACATTCTCTTCACCTAAATATTCTATTGCTGCATTTTTTGCAACTGCAGTTACTTGTTCATCGTTAATTAAAAATGGATATCCTCTTCTAATTTCTAATTCTAATTTTCCGCCCATACTTTCTACAATTCCTGTAGTAATTGTACGAATATGCTCATGTGCTTTTGCTCTCCAATCTTCATCTAACGTACGAAAAGTACCTTCAATTAAAACTTCATTTGGAATTACATTGGTTGCTCCATTTGCAATTACTTTTCCGAACGATAATACTGATGGCATTTTTGGATCTGCATTTCTACTTACCACTTGTTGCAACGCAACAATCATATGAGATGCAATAAGAACTGGATCGATGTTAAACTGTGGCATCGCTCCATGTCCTCCTTTTCCAATAACTTTTATGTATAACTCATCTGTAGAGGCCATGTATTTACCAGAACGAAATCCAACTTTACCAGTTTCTATTAATGGCATTACATGCTGACCAACGATTGATTGAGCTTTTGGATTTTCTAATGCTCCTTCTTTAATCATGATGCTAGCTCCGCCTGGAAGTTTTTCTTCCGCTGGTTGAAAAATTGCTTTTACTGTTCCTTCCCAATCTGCTTTCGTTTCATTTAATATTTTTACCGCAGTAAGTAAAGAGGAGGTATGCACATCATGTCCACAAGCATGCATTACACCTGCATTTTTAGACTTATAAGAAACATCATTTGTTTCTTGAATCGGCAAAGCATCAATATCCGCTCTTAGTGCTACTACTTTTTTAGTTGAATTTTTTCCTTTGATGTGAGCAACAATTCCAGTTTCTGCTTTTATTTCAAACTCAATTCCCATTTGGGTTAATTGTGTTTGTATATATTTTGATGTTTCAAATTCCTGAAAAGATAACTCAGGATTCGAATGAATATGATGTCTGTACGATTGTGTTTCAGAAAAATATTTTTCAGAAAGTGATTTAATTTTTTCTAACATGATGTTATAATCCGTATTGATCAATCAAATATACTAAAGCTGCCATAGACGCAGCACCTAATTCTAATTCTCTTTTATTTACAGCCTCAAATACATCGGTTGCTGCATGGTGTACATCAAAGTATCGCTGCGAATCCGGACGATACCCAATTAATGAAACACTTTGAGCCTTCAATGGTCCAATATCAGAACCACTGCCGCCCTTTTCAATTTCATGCAAACCATAAGGTTTTAAAAGGTATTCCCACGATTGTATTTTAGATACCACAGCCGCTGGTGCGTCAATATCAAAACCTCTTGGAGTAAATCCACCCGCATCTGCTTCTATCGCGGCTAAATGTTTTTCATTTAATCGTTTTGCCTCTTCAGCATATTTTAATCCTCCACGCAAACCGTTTTCTTCATTCATAAACATTACTGCTCTTATCGTATGCTTAGGTTTTATTCCAAGGGTTTTAAATAGGTGTAATACTTCTAATGATTGAACACAACCAGTTCCATCATCATGCGCACCTTCTCCTAAATCCCAAGAGTCTAAATGTCCGCCAATAGTAATTATTTGATCTGGGAATTCTGTTCCTTTCATTTCAGCAATTACATTATACGAAACTTTATCTGGTAGAGTATCACAATTAAACTTGATGAATAATTGAGTACTCTGTTTTTTTATGGATGCACTTAAAAGGTCTGCATCTCTTGTAGATATTGCTGCTGATGGAATTCTAGGAAATTTTGCATCATACCTCATCGCACCTGTATGAGGGAATTCATCTGTTCGTAAATTCATCGAACGAACTACACATGCAATTGCACCATATTTTGCAGCTCTAGATGCACCACCTCCTCTTTGATTTACGGCTCCACCATATGCACGGAAAGTTTCCAGATGAGTTGGTTCCATTGGTCTGCTAAAGAATACAATTTTCCCTTTTATATTTTTCTCTCCTAATTGATCTAACTCTTCAAATGTTTTTACTTCTACTACTTCTGCTTTTATTCCTTTTGATGGTGTTGCTACCGAACCTCCCAATGCACAAATATTAACAGATGTTTTGGTAGTTACTATTTCTGCTTTCGCTTGGTCCAATCTTCTCCAAACCGGAACTTTTAATTCTTGTAAATACACACGATCAAATCCATACGATTTCATTTTCTCTTCGAAATATTTCACTGCTTTATCAGCATTTTCCGAACCACTTAATCTCGGACCAATATTCTTACATAAGAACCTTAGATTCTCATAACAATCGCTTTTAGTAAGCGCTGCCTTATAAATATTACTAATATTGGTTGAATCGTTTTGCTGCGCAAAACTTAAAAAGGGAAGAAATAGGAGGAGGAATAAGAGTGATTTTTTCATACTTAAAAGTATAAAAAATTAGCCAATATGCCAATTAGCTAATTAAAGCAGCACATTAGCATATCAGCATCCTAGCATATTAAAGCACGATTTCTTCTAGCTTCGAATTAAAAAACTTGTACTGTAAATACTGATGGTTATTATCAGCTTTTACCTTAATCCATTTTTTGTATTTGAAATACCATTTAACTTGGCGAGATAGTAAACCTTTTTTCAAGTAAGCTTCAATGAATGGGTGAACAGATAGAGTTACACCATTTTCATTTTGCTCATTTAAAACATAGTTTAAATTATTCTCGATGTCATCTAATAAAATAATACTTGCACGAATTTCTCCGGTACCACCACAACTTGGACATTTCTCAACGGTTACAATGCTCATTTCCGGACGAACACGTTGACGAGTAATTTGTACTAGGCCAAAACGGCTAGGGGGTAAGATGGTATGTTTTGCTCGGTCTTCGAGCATTAATTCTTTTAAATGATCGAATAAAATTTTCTTGTTTGAAGCTTTATGCATATCGATAAAATCGATGACAATAATTCCTCCCATATCGCGTAAACGTAGTTGACGTGCAATTTCTTTTGCCGCTTCCATATTTACTTGCAAGGCATTTTCTTCTTGATTTATTTCTGTAGAATTTCTGTTTCCAGAGTTTACATCGATAACATGTAGTGCTTCGGTATGCTCAATAATTAAATAAGCACCACCATGTATGTTAACTGTTTTCCCAAATAAACCTTTTATCTGACGCTCCACTCCGAAGTGTTCGAAAATTTGTTCTTTGCCTTTATAAAGCTTTACAATTTTCTCTTGCTCAGGAGCTATCTGATGTATGTAATTCTTTATGTCTTCGTAAATTTCTGGACTATCTACATGGATATTATTGAAAGAAGCATTGAGCATATCTCTTAATACCGTAGCAGTTTTGTCCATTTCACCAAGAATTCTTTTACCTGGTTCTGTGGTTACTATTTTAGCGGAAAAGTTTTCCCAACGTGCTACTAATTCATTTAAGTCGTTGTGTAATTCTCCTACACCTTTTCCTTCGGAAACAGTACGGATAATTACTCCAAAATTCTTTGGTTTAACGCTTTCAATGATTTTCTTTAAGCGATTTCGTTCACCAGCAGTTTTTATTTTTTTAGATACAGATATAGTATCTGAAAAAGGAACTAATACCACATATCTGCCTGCCATAGATATTTCAGAACTCAAACGAGGTCCTTTAGATGAAATAGGTTCTTTGGCGATTTGAACTGGAATGATTAGGTTTTTCCCTAAAACTTCTGTGATCTTACCACTTTTATTAATGTCCTCTTCTAAACGGAAGTTTTCTAATTTGATCACTTCATTTTTAGGAGCTGTACGAAGTCTCTTCGTATATTTCAAAAGGGTTTGTACCTGCGAGCCAAGGTCGAGGTAATGTAGGAATGCATCTTTTTCATATCCTACATCAACGAATGCAGCGTTCAAGCCAGGCATTATCTTTTTGATACGCCCAAGATAAATATCACCCACAGAAAAGTTATTATTAACCTTTTCGTGGTGTAATTCAATCAGTTGCTTGTCCTGCATCAATGCCAACACTACGCCTGTAGGAGTGGCATTAATAACAAGTTCTTTGTTCAAGTTAAATTCTTTTTTTCACACATCTCCCCTGCCATACATAAAAAAGAACAGCTACTTACTATGAATGAAAACAAATAAGTCATGCACGAAAACGCAATGCGCTCGTGCATGATAAAAGATTGTACAGCTTAATTAAAAGCTTATTTCTTTTTATGTCTGTTTTTTCTCAAACGTTTTTTACGTTTGTGAGTAGCCATCTTATGTCTTTTTCTTTTCTTACCGCTTGGCATAAGTTCAATGTTTAAAGTGATACAATTATTTTTCTAATTTCTTTATATACTCATCTACACCTGCTATTATTTGTGGATCGATGATATACTCTTTAGCTTTCTTTAATGCTTTAATAGCTTCAACTTTATTTCCGCTTTGCTCATAAGATTCTGCAAGCATTGCATAGTTTTCTGCACTTGGTTTCTTTTTTACTACGGTTTCGAATCGGCTAATTGCCTTGTCGAATTGACCAGATTTCATAGAGAACATTCCAAGATTCAAATTCGCATTAACATTCTCAGGGTCTGCCGCAACTACCTCTCGTAGAAGCATAATTCCCTGCATTGGGTTCTCAGAAGCATCCACATAACATGTTGCCACACCTGTTTTAGCATCTAAGTTTTTTGGATCCAATTCCATGGCTTTCTGATAGCTCGATTTTGCCTTCTCTACAAGTAGAGGAGTGATGTTGCTATCTGTACCAGCTCTGTAAGCCTCACGGAACGCGTCTCCTGCCTTAACATACATTTCTGCGTTAGATGCATCCTTTTCGCTTTGTTCAAGGTAAAGTAACGCTGCTACAGCATATTGTTTGTAGGCAAAATAAGCATCGGCTAATTCGAGACGAGTCTCTTTTTGCTGATCAGCCGATGCTTCTTCAAACTTTTTTTCCAACAAGTTGATGTTATTTTTAACATCTGTCGGAACATTATTCAAGGCATTGCTTTTTAACTCTTGTAAGTTTAAAACTGCACTCGAAGGTTTTGTTTCTTGTTCTGCTCTTCCACCACCTTTGTTAGAACTTGGAGCCTTAATATCTAAATTCCATAATACTGTTACCAGAATTACGGCCGAAAATATTAATACCCATTGTAACTTGTTTGGTGAACGCATAAATTATTTTACTTCAGCAACTGTTTTGTTTTTGCTTGAGTTTTTTACTTTCTCAACAAAAGTTTTTGCTGGTTTAAAACTTGGCACAAAGTGCTCAGGGATGATAATGGCTGTGTTTTTTGAAATGTTTCTTGCCGTTTTCTTAGCTCTTTTTTTAACGATAAAAGAACCAAAACCTCTTACATACACGTTTTCACCTTCTTGAAGCGACCCTTTTATAACTTTGAAGAAAGACTCCACTGTTTCTTGTACGTCTACTTTTTCGATTCCTGTCTTCGCTGCGATCTCAGCGATAATTTCAGCCTTAGTCATTGTTTCTAGTATTTATTTATTATATAATTAATTGCTCTTTTTGGGGATGCAATTATAGGGCTTTTCATCCATAATCAGAAATAAAATCTTAAAAATCACACATTTGCTTTTTTTAATTGGCTTTTTATAAGTTATTAAGATATTTGAACCCATGCAGGTAAGTAATACGCTCATTTTGTGGTATAATAAGAATAAACGTGATTTGCCTTGGCGAAACACAAAGGACCCTTATATTATATGGTTATCGGAAATAATTCTTCAACAAACGAGGGTGGAGCAAGGATTACCTTACTTTAATCATTTTGTAGAAAAATACCCAACGGTAAAGGATTTAGCACTTGCTTCCGAGGATGAAGTCATGCGATCATGGCAAGGATTGGGCTATTATAGCAGGGCTAGAAATTTACATACAGCAGCTAAACAAGTTTTTTCAACCTATAATTCCATTTTCCCGAATACTTATGCAGAACTAATTAAATTGAAAGGAATTGGAGAATATACAGCTGCGGCCATCTCTTCTTTTGCTTTTCAAGAAGTTCAGCCTGTTTTGGATGGAAATGTTTTTAGATTTCTCTCTAGGTATTTTGGCATTAAAACGCCAATCAACTCACCAAAAGCTAAAAAAGAATTTATAGAAGTTGCGATTCAGTTAATAGACCATCTTCAACCAGACTTGTTTAATCAAGCCATCATGGAATTTGGCGCACTTCAATGCAAGCCTCAAAATCCAAATTGCCTGGATTGTCCATTACAGCATTCATGCGTAGCATTTGAAAGAAATGAGGTACATCTCTTGCCAATAAAAGAAAAGAAACTAAAGCGTTCCATTCGTTTCTTTTATTATTTCGTTTACAGATTCGATAATAAAATTGCACTTTCTAAAAGAACCCAAAAAGATATTTGGCAACAATTATATGAATTCCCAATGTTTGAATCGGGATTAGAATTAAATGAAAATGAAATTTTAGCCCAAGCAAAAGAGCTGAGTTTGCTATCCAATAATTCTGAAATTTTATCAATTTCTAAAAAAATCAAACATGTTTTAAGTCATCAAGATATTTATGCAAGATTTTTTGAAATTCGCGACCCGCATTTTCAGCATCAAAATCGTGGAAAATACCTATATATTAAGGATGACGAAATAAGGGATTTTGCATTACCCCGTTTAATCGAGCAGTACTTACAAAAATAATTCATACCTTTATTCTATTAAAAAACAGATATTATGTCAGGTGTAAACAAAGTAATTTTAGTCGGACATTTGGGCAAGGACCCAGAAGTTAGGCATTTGGAGAATGGTGTGAACGTAGCTTCGTTTTCTTTGGCAACAACAGAAACAATAACTAACAAAAGTGGGGAGAGACAAGACTTAACAGAGTGGCACAATATTGTGGTGTGGAGAGGTCTTGCTGATGTTGCAGAGAAATATTTACGTAAAGGAAAGTTAATTTATTTAGAAGGTAAAATCAGAACTCGTTCTTGGGAAGATAAAGAAGGAGTGAAGAGATATACTACGGAAGTTGTAGCAGATACTTTCACAATGTTAGGTAAAAAGGATGATGGAGGAACTCCACCTTCACCTTCTGCTGCACCATCAAATGCAAAAACAGATTTACCTTCAACATCAGATATTATGAGCGATTCTGAAGGTGCAGATGATTTACCATTTTAATTATTAAACTAAAAAGAAAATTTTGGAAACGCAGACGGATCCTTATCCCTCCTTACAAACAGTTGGTCATATGCAAAACATAGCAGTCGACCAACTGTTTATTTATTTCATCGTAATTATTTTTGCATTAGTATTTTTGGCTCTATTGAGTGCTGCTGAAAAAGCAATTTTACGTATCAGAGAAAACGACATTGCTGACCTTAAAAAGGCAGATACTAAACAGGAAGAAAAATTATTAAAATTATTAGATCAGCCAATGCGCTTACAAGCGGCCCTATCTATTAGTATTACTTTTCTTTTGGTTATTGTTGCAACTATATTAAATATTGTACTTCATTATTTCTTTCAAACTTATTTAAGTTATAATGTTGAAATATTTTTATTTAGTTTATTCATCACTTTAATTCTTTTAAAAACAGCAACATTTATTCCAGGCTTATATGCTACTCGCTATTATTTGAGTTACTCTAGGTGGATAGTTGGTTTTTTGAGTGCAGTTCAATGGTTATTAAAACCAGTGATTGAATTGTATTTTATAGTATTTAAAATTCTAAATAGACTTGTCCCTAAATCATACCGAATTAACGAGGAGGAAATGAATCGCATGAATGATTCTGATTTAATAAATGAAGAAGATGAAGCGGAGCAAATGATTCTAAAAGGCATAGCCAATTTTGGAAATATTTCTGTGAAGCAAGTGATGCGGAATAGGATGGATGTAGTTGCTATAGATATTGAAATGGAATATATTGATGTAGATAAAAAAATAAAAGACACTCGATATTCTCGATTACCCATTTTCGATAATAACTTAGATACTATTAAAGGGATTTTATATGTAAAGGATTTATTGATAAATAGAGATGAGGTAAATTTCAATTGGAAGTCGCTAATTAGACCAGCGTACTTTGTACCTGAGTACAAGAAAATAGATGATTTATTAAAAGAATTTAGAACCCGCCATACACACATTGCTATCGTGGTAGATGAACATGGAGGTACATCTGGAATAGTAACACTGGAAGATATTTTAGAGGAAATTGTTGGTGATATTTCTGATGAGTACGATGAGGCAGATGATGAATTACGTTACTCCAAATTGGATGAAAATAATTATGTTTTTGATGGTAAAACTCCATTGACGGATATTTATAAATTACTTAATTTAGATGAAGAAACGTTCGACGAAATTCGAGGCGAAGCAGATACCATTGGTGGGTTAGTATTAGCTATTGCAGGTAGATTTGTTTTAAGTAAGGAGAGAATTCTTTTCGAGAATTTTATTTTTACTGTTGAATCTGCAGATAGAAGAAGAGTGAAAAGAGTAAAATTGACAATTGTAACCGACGATGAAAAAAATTCTTAGTTTAGTTTTTCTTAGTGGAATTCTTTTTTCCTGTCAAAGTGATTATTCTCCAAAACCTAGGGGGTATTATAGAATAGAATTACCAAAGAAATCATACGTAAAGTATATTAGTAATTGTGGTTATTCATTTGATATCCCAACATATTCTGAAGTTGTTAGTGATAGTTCTGTTGATGCACAAGAATGTTGGAAGAATGTTGTTTATAAAGGGCTCAACGGACGGTTGCATTTAAGTTATTATCCCATTTCTTCCCAAAAAATGTTTGGAGAATTAATTGAGGATTCCAGAAGATTGGTTTTTAAACATACTGTTAAAGCAGATGGAATTAATGAAAGCAGAATTGATAATCCCAAAACGCATGTCCACGGATTGTATTATGATATTGAAGGGAATGCCGCGTCATCTATTCAGTTTTTTCTTACAGATAGTAACAGCAATTTCTTAAGAGGTGCTTTGTATTTTTATGCACCACCTCAAGCCGATTCTATAAAACCAGTATTGGATTTTGTGAGGGAAGATGTGGAAAGGATGTTGGAAACGTTTCGCTGGAAAAACAATTAATCAATATGCCAGTGTGCCAATTAGCCAATTTATATTGGCACATTAACTAATTGGCATATTGGCTAATTTTATAATTCGCTACTCAATGAGTTTCACCTCTTCCACCTGCAACACTTCCTTCGTTAAATTATCCTGTATGAAAGCTACAAAATAAATATGCTTTTCGTCCCAGGAATTATCGAGTACTTTAGTGTATGATTTATTAATGCTTGTACCTATTGGAATAGTAGTTCCTGAAGAATACAGCGCATCGCCCCAAGTTGAGTTAATAGCGCCTCTTAAAACGTGTCTGTGAACATAGTCTGGTACATCTTTATCAGCACCTTGGCAACTAGCATAAAATTTTTGCCAATTAACAATACTATCTTCAACAACATATACTACAAGTTGATGATTTGAATTTCCTTCTGATAAGTATTTAGAATTAACATCGATGTTTGCAGTTCTACTCGCAGCATTATAAGTAGCGTTTAGTGTTATACTAGCAACAGGATGTTTAGAAATAGTGGTATCTGTTACAAATGGACTCACAGCACTAGACCATGCTGTAGTAGATAGTATTCTTGCATTATCATAAATTGTTCTGTTAACCATTCCTTGAGGTAAACCTTGATCATCAATATGAAAATAGTCGTTTATTTCTGTTCCTGCGGGGGTTCTAAAATCTGTTCTGAATTTAGTTCCATTGGCATATGGTTCTGCAAAGAAACCAACATGACTAGCAACAATGATAATACGACCCTCGAACAATGTATCTAATTTCAAAGCCTCTAAAGCAGCACATGGGCAATTACCGCAGGTATGTCCAGTAAAGTCCTCCAGTAAGATTTTTCTTTTAGGTCCAGCAGTTGTATCTATTGCAACTTTTTCATCAAAAGGACCTTCTAATACATCGCAAGAAGAAAATAGTGTTGCAATTCCGAATGCGATAAATAATATTTTTTTCATTTTGTTAAATCAATTAAAAACTAGAAGTAATAGAAATTCCGACTCCATTAGAGGCAGGTAATTGGCGACAAACACCACCAACACATAAATAACCCTCACGTTGTTTTCCATAAGAGAATGCAATACGAGTTGCATTTTTTATGTATCCAAAAGTTCCTGTTAAATAATGCACCTCTTTATTAGAATCATGTGGATTATGGTAATTATATTGATCATATAAGGCAAAGAACCAATGTGGAGAAACAGTATATTCTGCAAGTGCCATAGCCCATTGTCCTTCATCATGTTTGGTGTATAAATGTTGAAGTTCTGTACGAATAGTATTCTTTTTATTTATTTTATATTGTGTTTCTAAAATATTTATATGTGAATGAAGAACTCCGTATCCAGATACTCCTTGAACCACATCTTTATTAAATACCTGATACATGTAAGTGTAAGACACTTTCCATTTTGCATCTAATTTTCTGCTTACAGAAAACTCAACATCTTCATACATTAAAGTTTTACCCGCAGCAATTTTATTTAATTTGTAGCCATAGTCATCTCCAGTTTTGGTAGTATCTAAACTACTAACATGAGAATAAGCTAAACTCACTAATGTTCCGTATTTGCCTCCAAGTGCGGTTCCTTTTTTAAAGTTATAAGAGATTTCTGCTTGATAACCAAACTCACCATTAGGTTGAGTTGCATATGGGTAAAATGCGGCAAATGCATATGTATATTGTTTGGTGATTGCAGGAAGGTAATTAATCATTAACACATTACCAGTTGCGTCTCTATTAGATTTAAAGTCCATGTTATCTACATATTTTGCAGATGCCAATACACTTAAACCTTTATTGGAATACGTTGCAGAACCGAATAAGGCAGAGCCGCTTTTGTAAATATATTTATTGGTATAAGATGGGTCGTTAATTTTATAGGCATACTCCACAAAGAAATTCATTTTGGGAGTAATAATATTTAAACGTGCTGCTGATGCTGCTACGTTTTCTGGTAATTTTTTTAATGGATTTTGGTCGGCCTGATATTTACTAACTATACTACCACCCAAAATATAAGTTGTTTTTTTTTCGCTCAACGAACTAAAGAACTCGTTTAAGTTTATTTCAGCATCTAAGCCACGAACGAGCCCTTCTCCTTTTTCAAAAAAGAAGCGTTGTTGTCCGATTACCCCTTTTATGTATATCCCTTTGGTTGGTTTGTATCTTAGTCGAATACCATCCATCGCATTGTCAACACCTAATCCTCTTTCTTCGTAGCTTCTGAAAATGATACCAGTTCCAAATTGTTCATAGAAATTCCCAACAGTGAATTCTAAATTATCTACTTCGTAACTTGCATATCTATAAGTTATGCCACTTCCATTGTATCTAGAATCAAACCCTAGCAATGGTTTTAAATAGGATTCATAACGAATACCTGCTTTAAAAGCACCTCTAGTATAATTGATATTTGCGAAGGCATTCATTCGCATACTTTCTGGAACTTTTTGAGCACCAATTACAGTGTCTTCATAATAATTTTGGGCATCCATTTGGAAGTTTCCATGAATTTCACCCATTTGAAATTTGTTTTCATTTTCTTGTGCAATAGCAAAATAACTATTCAATAGAACGAAACAAACGAGTAATATTTTTTTCATTCTTAGTAATTATTTAATGCTTTCGCCTTTTGCTAATTTTTTAACAAGTTCGTACAATTCATCTTCATCGCCTGGTGTATATGAATTATGTTGCCAAACAATTTCACCTTTCCCATTTATTAAAAAAGTATGAGGAATATTATTTACGTTTAATGCACGTTTGAAATCACCATTAGGATCCAAGTAAACTTCATATGTCCAATTACGGGCATTAACAAAGGGAGTAACACGCGCAGAGTTTCTAGAATCGTCTGTAGAAATGGCAACCACTTTTACACCAGTTTCTTTTTGCCATTCTTCATATAACTCTGAGATAGCAGTAAGTTCTTGCACGCAAGGTTTGCACCATGTAGCCCAAAAACTAATAATCATTGGCTTTCCATCATTAGTAAGATCTGAAGTTGTAAAACTTTCTCCACCAATTTTTTTAATACTAACTGTTGGAATTTTACTTTGTGCATTGGTAATTGCTGCAACACTAATTAATAGGATGCTTAATAGTATTTTTTTCATCTTAATATTTGTTGTTTGTAGAGACGATAAATGTAAGTTATTTCTAGCTTATTATAAATAGAAAAAGCCAATATTTCTATTGGCTTTTTCAAAAAATATAAATTGTTTTAAAGGGAATTAACGAGCAAGAACAACTTTTGCACTTACTGTTTCATTTCCAACTTTAATTAACGCTTGGTAAACACCGTTAGCTACGTTTTCATTAGCTTCCCAATTGATGAATTTAGATCCACCAATTACTAAACCGTTTGATGAAGAATAAACTAAACGACCAGTTAAATCGTAAATTTCTAAGCTAATGTTATCAGAAATTTTATCCATTTTCACTTCAAAAGTTGTTTTTCCTAATGAAGGGTTAGGGAATGTAGATAATGCGAAAGTGCTAGCTTTTTGAGTAGTTACACCTGAAGCAAAGTTTTTCTCGTTTGCATTGAATACTTGACCAGTTACAGCATCAGAAATAAATCCGATGATGTGCATTTCATTTGGATTTTGAGTTGCAGGAACAGTGTATTCGAATGTACTAGTATAAGTTGTACCAGATATAATAGTAGTTGGCAAGCTGTTTTCTAAACCAGCAAAACCACCTAATATAGCACGACCAACATGGTTGTATTCCATTTGACCAGCAGGAACTGGGTTTGGTAAATTGTGGAAGTTACCCATTTCACCATTAGCACCACCAGAGTAAGCATTAACTTGAGCATATGCGTTACCTGAACCTGTTACGTGATCTTCTGTAACAACAGCATTAAGTCTGAAATCACCGAATAAATCTGTAGCAAATTTAGCACCTATAGAAATGCTGTAAGTACGAGTACCTGCATCATATGTAGCATCAACTAAGATGTCGCAAGGTACTACATCAGAAATTTTAGCATCATATGCATCAAAGAATTCTGATGGGTCGTAAGGTTTAAATGGCTCTCTATCTACTAATCCACTTGGGTATCCTGGGACTTGAGCAGAAACACCTGCATCATATTCAGCCACTGTCATTGGATCTGCATTGTGAACAGCAACTAACATTGCAGTAGTAGGATATGTTTTATGAAGTGAATCCATGAAAACTGTTCCTCTTGGGCACCATTGGCACCAAGTACCAGTTGCTTCCTCAAATAAAACTCTTTTTGTTGGAGTAAATGAGTTAGACATTACACCTATAAATGCAGAAACTGTATCATCTGTTACAGATGCATCACCAGTAACTTCAACCCAAGCTTTTACTGTAATAGCACTTGAAGTAGAGATATTGATTGGAGTACTATGAGTTAATGTTTTAGTTCCACCATTTGCAGCAATGTTTGCATTTGAAATAGTTTGAGAAACTACAGCACCATTGTTAACTTGGTATTTGTAGTCTAAGCTGTTTAATGCTTGAGAACCTTTGTTCATAACATTTAATTTCACATCTAATTGAGATGGGAATGAAGTGTATTTTGGAACATCTAAACTAACAGCACCTAAATCTGTAGCAGCTTGCATACCTGGAGCAAACTCGTAGTAAACATTGTCTGTTAAACTTGCATCAGCACCAGCTAATTGAGGAACTGATGGAGAACCTGCTAACATAAATGAAGTAGATCCATCCACTTGCCATCCAATAGTTAATGCATGTGTACAACCATTGTTTCTTTGGTCTACAATGTAAAACTTATCAGTTCCTTCTTCCAATACAATTGAATAGTAAGTATAGCAATTTAAAGAAGCTGGTGAAGGTAAAGAGTATGAGTTAAATTGAATCCACAATTGACGATTTGGAGTTTGACCAAACATCTTAGTAAAGATTTTATCGTTTGTTCCTCTACCAGAAAGACCCCAACAAGCAATAGAATTGTCTGGAAGAGATGCACTTGGCAAAATAGCAGGAGTTGCAGCTGGAACATTTGCTGCATTAGTTGTAAATGTTAATACTCCAGATGTAGAAACCTTATAACCAGTCATTAATTGACCATTAAAGTTAAAATCGAATGGTAAGGTTTGTGTAGTAGACCAAGCTGGTGTTGCAGCTGAAACAGCAGAAATGCCTGTCCAACCTGCTGGCTGGCCACCACCTTCTGGATACTCTAAATCTGTGTTTAGATTGTTACCAGGGTTCCCAGATCCAATAACGGGGAATTTATATTGAGCATTTGCAACTGATACAAAAGTCAATAAGGTAAGTAAAGTAAAAATTCTTCTCATTTTTTTTATAAATTTGTTGTGTTTGATTGCCACCTTGGCATCAAATTGCGTACCATAATAGGAAAAAAAAGTTATACTGACAATAATATTGGTATGATTTTCGCTGATTTAATCAAATTTCAATAAAAACACAATGAAAAAAACCTTACTTACAGTAATTTTCGGTATTTTCTTCTGCATTTCATATGCACAAAATTTAGTAATACCCCATCCAGTGACTACAGTTTATGGCAATGCGGACAGTGTAGTGTACATTAAAATGCACATTAAGAACAATGGCGCTGAAGAAACAGAGGTATTTTTACAAAGAAAAATACAAACTCTTGTTTCCGGACAATTAAGTTATTTCTGTTTTGGAATCAATTGTTATCCTCCAAATGTTAACAAATCACCAGAAAACATAGTTTTGAGTGTTGGTGCTGAAGATTCTTCTGTGAAAACATACGTTGATCCTCGTGGTACAGCAGGTACCAGTGTGGTTAACTACTGTTTTTATAATTTATCAAAAACAGATTCAGCTTGCCTATTATTAACATATGATGTAACTGCTACTGGTATTGTAAATAATTCGCATTTGAAGTTTGTTAAGGTATTCCCAAATCCGGCACATGATGTAGTGAAATTGGCCTTTAATACTGAAAAGGTATACAATACTTCAGAAATTCAATTAGTCGACTTAAGTGGTCGCGTTGTTTATTCAGAAAAAGTAGAAACAAAAGAAGGATTAATAGCTATAGATATTAGTACAGTACCTACTGGTGTTTATGTTTGCAATTTAGTTGGCGATGGAGTAACTATCGCTAGAGACAAAATTGTAGTACAATAGTATAGAGACATGAGACATGAGATGTGAGATTAAATTTTCTCATATCTCATATCTCAATTCTCATATCTACCTTCCCGGAGAGTGGTGTAAATACACTGAATACTTCCTTCTATCGTCTGGTTTACGATCGTAAATAATATCCACCAATGGATCTAGATTTCTAAAATTCGATCTTTCGTTATTACACAGTATTATTATGGCATGATGATTTTCTATATCACGCATGAAAAAACTTTTAAACCCATTCCACCAACCCCCGTGGTAAACTATTGTTTCCCCAGTATTTAAAGTGTAAGTTCTCCAGCCGAAGGCATAATTAAATGGACCTTCTAGTGATTTACTTCCAGGAGTATACATAGAGTCTAAAGTACTATCAGCTAAAAATTTTCCAGAGTATAAAATTCGATCCCATCTGTGCATATCTTCAACAGTAGAGTAGATGCCTTTATCGCCAGTAGCACCGTCTAAATAATCGTGATGCACATTTGCACCCCATCTATCGTGACCCTGCACGTAATAAAAATCTCCGAGGTTGTTTACATCTAACACATGCGTGTGTTTCATTCCAAGTGGTTTGAAGATGTCGTCTTCCATGAATTTTTTAAAACTCTTACCCGAAACTTTTTCTATAATTGCAGCTAACAATACGTATCCCGTATTACTATAATCCATTCGTCGATCTGGAAAGAAATAAATTTCCGGTTTATTTTTCATCATCATTTCTACCACACCTTGATTTGTTAAAGGTGTTTTACGATCGCTAAACTTCTCGCTGAAGTAGGTGTAATTCCCTAAGCCTCCTCTATGTCTTAAAAGTAATTTTATAGTGATGTTATTATATGGGAAATCCGGATAGAATTTTTTTACATCATCCTCTAAGTTTAATTTTCTTTGTTCCATTAATTTCAAAATCGCTGCAGCAGTAAATTGTTTACTAACAGATGCTAATTGAAATACAGAGGTTGTTTTTAGTGGCTTTTTCTTTTTTGATGGATCTTCGTATCCGTAGGCTTTTTCAAATAAAATATGTTCATCATAACTTATTAAAACTGCACCATGGAAATTTTGTTCTGTTGCTAATTTCTGAAAAAAGGAATCAATTTTTTTATTTTTATTTTCGAATACAACCTTGTCATAAGGTCTACCAGATTCTTCTAAAACAACTTTGTTGGTAGTTTTACTTTTCTCTCCACACCCTAATAAATAAATGGATGTGCAAAGCAGTATAATTTTTTTCATCTTATATTATGCTTCTTTAATTTTGTTTTTAAAAAGTGCATATACAGGAATTCCAAGAGCAACTATTATTAACCCAGGCCAAGAGTAATTTGGCTTGTAGATTAATAAAATTATACAAACTGCAGAAGCTAATATTATATATAGAATTGGAATAAAAGGGTAGCCAAATGCTTTATACGGACGTTCAGCATTTGGTTGAGTTTTTCTAAGTTTAAAAATACCTAGGATAGTTAAAATGTAAAATAATAATACTGCAAAAACTACATAGTCTAATAAATTTCCATATGAACCAGACAGACAAAGAATACATGCCCAAATACACTGATATACTAATGCATTTCCAGGTACACTGTTTTTGTTAAGTTTAGACATACCAGAGAAGAACAAGCCATCTTTTGCAGTAGCATAATAAACCCTGGCACCAGATAATATACAACCATTATTACAACCAAAAGTGGAAATCATAATTAACACAGCCATTAGCAGTGTTGCACCTGGTCCGCCGATTGCTTCCGCAACTGCAGCAGCTACTCTATCGTTAGTAGAAAATTGAATCCCTCTGCTCATTACATCTACCCCATTCGGATCGCCATGTAAGGGAAGTACTAACAAGTAAACAACATTCATCAATATATATATTACAGTTACTAGCGATGTGCCAATTACCATGCTTAATACCAAATTACGTTTCGGGTTCTGAATCTCATCACCAGAAAAACCGATGTTGTTCCAAGCATCACTTGAAAATAAAGAACCAACCATTGCTACACCAATCGCAGGTATTATGCCCCAAGAAATTATATCGCTAAATGTGTAATTATTATTAATATCCTTATTCGCTACAGAAGCATGCCACATGTCGCTAAAGTTTGCATGAGCAACATCGTAATTAATTCCAAATAATAAGCCTACGATAATAAGTCCAAATAATGCAACAATTTTTGTGCTCCCAAAAATATTTTGTATCCATTTACCATTTCGTACACCTTTAGAATTTATAATTGTTAAAAGGATAATACTCAATATTGCAAGTACCTGAACAGTGCTTATTTTAAAACTACCAAGTTTTAATAAAACGTTATCTTCTGAAATTAGATTGGGTAATAATACTCCTGTATATTTTGCAAAAGCTACTCCAACAGCAGCAATTGTTCCTGTTTGAATAACTAAGAAAAGTGTCCAGGCATATAAAAAAGCCACTGGCTTCCCCCAAGCTTCACGCAAATAAACATACTGTCCACCAGCTTTTGGCATCATGCCAGCCAACTCACCATAACTTAGTGCTCCAGCAATTGTTATAAACCCAGTTATAAGCCAGATTAATAAAAGCCAACCACTTGAACCTACTTGTCTAGCAATGTCTGAACTAACAATAAAAATTCCTGAACCTATCATTGTTCCAGCAACAATCATTACTGAATCGAATAGCTTTAGTTCTTT
>CALRIM020000019.1:0-25630 GCA_943360385.1 Rhizobium sp. Q54
GTATCGCATTTACTTGGCGTGCCGTTATCACATACTTGGTATGTCAAGGTATCCTTGCCGAAGTAGTTTATTCCTGGAGTGTAAGTGTATGTACCGTTTGTCCAAGTAAGTGTTCCGTGGTTCACTGAGTCTAGGATGGTAAACGTTAACACATCTCCGTCTACATCGGTATCATTCGTCGTTACTGTTCCTGTAGTTGGTTGATCTTCGTTTGTTGTTTTAGTATCGTTCGTTGCTACTGGTGCATCGTTCACTGAGTTGATCGTGATGACCAATATTGCAGTATCACATTTACTTGGTGATCCGTTATCACATACTTTGTATCGTAACGTATCATTACCAAAGTAGTTTGCAGTTGGAGTGTACGCATACACACCTACACTACTTAAGGTAATAGTTCCATGCGGTGTAGTGTTGATGATACTAAAAGTTAATGCATCGCCATCTACATCACTATCGTTCGTTGCTACAGTACCCGATGTTGCTACATCTTCGTTTGTTGTATTCGCATCGTTGATTGCTACTGGTGCATCGTTTACCGATGTTACCGTTAATACTAATATCGCCGTATCACACAAACTTGGTGTTCCATTATCACATACTTGATATGTTACAGTATCCTTACCAAAGAAATTTAGGTTAGGGGTATAAGTAAATGTTCCGTTTGTATTTAATACAATGTTCCCTCTTGTAGGGTTTGTAACTACAGTAGCTGTTAAATTTATTCCAGCATGAGTTACTTGAGCATCGGTATCATTTGTTGCAACATTTCCTGTTGCAGGTACATCTTCTTGGGTAGTTACATAATCATTATTTGCAATTGGTTTATCATTTAATACAGCCAATACACCATTAGTACCTGCAGCAAACGAATAATTTGGAGATGATAATGTTCCTATATTATTTACTGTAATAGGGTAATTTGCTACCGGGCTAGATACAAGTGCTGTTGTACTTAATGTAGGAGCTCCTGTAAGGCTTATGTTTGTTGCAGATTGACCGTTTGCAAAACCTGTTAACGTATAAGTTAACGTTGGATTTGTTGTTCCGTATGTTTTACTCTTATCTTCAGGAAGTATCGTTAACACTGCCTTATTAATAGTAAGTGCACCTTGCACAAAGTTGATATTATAATTGCTTGTAACATCAGCATTCGATGAATTATTAATTCTAATACTTAATGCGCTAACAAGAATAGGGTAAGTACTTCCTGCAACAGTAGAAGTTCTCGATGATCCAACTGAACTTACAATTGCCTGTGCTAAATAATCGCCAGTATTATATGCACCAGAAGTTAAACTAACTGCAGAACCATTACTTGCAAAAACAATAGTATCGCCATACGTTTTAGAATTATTTAAAGCAGTAAATACAATAGAAGTTTTTTGAACTAATAATGTACCATTAGTATACGTGATATTATAATTTGACGAACTTAAGTTCGAAGGTATAATTGTATAAGTTCCTGCATTTACAGCACCTTGAGAGGTACCCGTAAAGGTAGGATTATTGTAATTAGTAATAACTGTAGAATCTTGTCCGTTAACCAATCCACTAAACAACAAACCATTTCCACCTGTGTAAGCAGGAGAGCCATAGCTCATGGTATCATTTTTAGCAGTAACTGTTAAAGTCGCTTTATTAATTGTTAAATTACCATTTGCGAGTGTGATGTTGTAGTTACTAGTAACATCTACATTTGATGAATTTTCAATTATAACAGTTGATGGGGTAATAACAGTTGTGTATGGACTACCAACAACTGTAGCAGTATTTACAGCTCCTAAACTAGTAACATTTCCAGCTACTATATTTTCACTTGAAACAAGCGTACCAGTTGTTAAAGTAAATTCTGTTCCATTTGTTGCAAAAGTTTTAGTTGCGCCGTATGTCTTAGTAACATCTTTTGCAGTAAGGGTAATATTACGACTTTGAATGGTTAAAGTACCATTCACATAAGTCATGGCATAGTTTGCAGAAGTGTAACCAGTTGGCACAATATCATAAACACCTACATTTACTGGGGTGGGTACAGGCGCTGCTGATCTTAAGTAATTATTAGAAAGTGAACCACTAAGTGCCGAAACCGTTTCTCCATTTACGAAGCCTGTAATGTTAACCGTGTTGGTAGTATTATTATATGGTATACCATCATACGTTTTAGTTTGATCTGTAGCAGTAATTGTTAACGGTTGTTTATTAACCGTTAAAGTACCTGCAACAATAGTTATTTGGTAATTGCTAGAACTTAATCCAGAAATAGAATTAGTATAAGTTCCTGCATTAAGTGCACCTTGTGCATTACCAGTGTAGGTATAGCTAGTTGATCCAGTAATTACGGAAGAATCTTCACTATTTACAAAACCACTGTAAACAATTCCATTTCCTCCAGTATAATTTAGACCATTATACGTTTTACTAGAATTTCTAACAGTAACTGTTAACCCTTTTTTATTAATTGTTAAAGTACCTGGAGATAAAGTAATGTTGTAGTTTGATGTTACATCTGTACCACTTCTATCAATAGTAATAGAATTTAGTAATATTGAATAGGCGTTTACATTCGAAGTTGCTGCTACACCAGTACTTGATAAGTTTACAACAGAAATTGTATCTCCCGCAATTAGCGAACCTGAAGTAATTGTTACACCAGCAGAAGTGGTTGCCAATGTTGTAGCAGTACCATAAGTTTTAGTAATACTATTTGCTGTAACTACTAATGTAGATTGAGTAATAGTTAATGCTCCGTTTACATAAGTGATATCATAATTGCTTGAAGTTCTTCCTCCAGGAGTAATGATATAATTTCCCACATCAGTTGCACCTTGAGAAGTACCAGTGTATGCTATAGAACCAACCAACACAGTTTGTGTTTCGCTATTTACAAAACCAGAATATACTACTCCATTGCCTCCAGTGTAAGCAGTTGCATTGTAAGCTTTAGTAAAATTATTTGCTGTAATAGTTAAAGGAGCTTTATTAATTGTTAAGCTACCCGTTGAATAGGTAACAGTATAATTAGAAGTAACGACTACATCACTGCTATTTTTTATAGTAATACTGCTAAGTGTAATTTCGTACGGGCTACCATTTGCGCTAGCTCCGGCTGCTGAACCAGTACTTGCTGGATTTGCAGCAGAAATATAATCACCCGCTAATAATGTTCCAGAACTTAGTGAGATTCCGGTTCCATTAGTTGCAAAGGTAATTGAAGTACCATATGTTTTAATACGATTATCTGGTGTAACAACAATTTGTTTTTTCTGAATTAATAATGTACCATCAACATAAACTAAACTATAATTGCTAGGTGTGTTTAACCCAGAAGGAGTAATGGTATAAGTGCCAGCATTTATTGGAGTAACAATTGAACCTTGACGATATGTATAGGTTAAGGTACCCGTTAAAATACTTGCAGTTTCGCTATTCTGAAATCCAGAATAAGAAACTCCATTAGGACCAGTAAATGCCGAACCAGTGTAATTAACATTTTGATCGTTTGCAGTAACAATTAATAAACGCTTATTAATTACCAAAGCACCATCAACATAATTTATAGTATAATTATTAGAAGTTAATCCACTTGCTATAATAGAATAGGTGCCTGCATTTATTGCAGCAGGTGCAGTGCCACCAAAATTAATTGAACTTGCATTAAATATACTTGGTGTATTTTCATCTTCAGAATTTACAAAACCCGAATAACTAACGGTATATCCTGAACTAAATATCGCACCATCGTAAATTTTACTTTTATTATTTACCGTAATTGTTAATGGTGCTTTGTTTACTGTTATTGTTCCGTTAGATAAAGTAATATCATAATTAGATGTTACATCAACACCCGTATTTCTAATGGTAATAGCAGATAATGAAATGGTATATGGGCTACCATTTACGCTTGCTGTTGCTGGAACACCAGCAACACTTGCTAATGTAGCAGCAGTAATAGCATCACCCGAAATTAATGAACCAGATATAACAGAAACTCCAGAACCATTAGTAGCTAAAGTGGTTGCAGTACCATATGTTTTTACTATATCATTAGCTTTTACAATGATGTGTGCCTTCACAACGCTTAGAATACCGTTCACTAACGTTACATCGTAATTACTCAATACAGATGAACCTGCACCGTTATTATCTTTAATATCAATTGCAGAAAGAACTATTGGGAAATTACCCAACACCGCAGTTACTGGAGCTCCTGTGCTTGCTAAAGTTGCAAGAGTAATCCTATGATTACCTAAGATTGAACCAGATCTAATACTTACACCTCTACCATCATTAGGAGAGAATGTAACCAATGCTCCGTATGTTTTTGTTATACTATCGGCCATTACTTCAACAATTTTCTTGCTAATAGTTAATGTACCTGTTAAGTATGTTATGTTATAGTTTCCGTTCGATGAAGTTAAGCCAGATGGAGTAATGGTGTAACTACCTACATTTATTGGACTAGCAACAGGAGTAAATGCGTATGCCAATGTCCCTGATAAAATAGCAATTGTTTCACCATTTACATAACCTGTATCTGTAACTGTATTACCGCCACTGTAAACTAAACCATCGTATATTTTACTCTGATTATTTGCTTTAATTGTTAATGCTTTTGGAGTAATGGATAATGTTCCAGATGTATAATTTGCTGTATAGTTATCATAGTCATATGTAGACGTTCCTAATTCGATTGGGTAGCTTCCTACATTTGTTGCTGTTTGCGAAGTTCCACTATAAATTAATGAACCTGTATGTGTAGCAGAAATTTGAGTTTGACTGAATAAGAAACCTGTATCTGTAGTAGTATAACCTAAATTATAAATCAATCCGTTATACACTTTCGTTTTATTTGCTGCTGTAATTCTTACTGGTTTTTTGGTAACCGTTAAATTAGCATCAACATAAGTAATTGTATAATTAGAAGTAGTAGGAGTTCCTGAGCGTTGAATTACAACAGCAGTAAGGTCCATTAAATATGGAGTGCCTCCATTTACACCTGCAGTATTAACACTACCCGTACTTGTCATTGAAATAGAAGTAATGGTATTACTTGGTGCTAGTGCTCCTGAAGTTACATTCACATCACTTACCGTAAAGTTTCTGGTGGTACCATAAACCTTACTTCTATCAATTGCTGAAATTGTAATTGGCTTAGGAGTTACCGTTAAAGTGCCATTTACATAAGTAATATTATAATTGCTGGTTAAGAATCCATTGGCACCAACTGCCGCACTAGGCACTATTGGGAATGTACCAATATTTGCAGTAGCAACAGCACCTGTACTTGTTAAAGTAACGCCACTAACAGATTGAGTTGAAGCATAACTTCCAGAAGTTAAATTAAATGCTGTAGACCCTGGTACATAAGTGTCGCCATAAATTTTTGTAGAATCACGAGCAGTTAACGTAATTGGTCTTTTTGTAATTGATAATGTGCCTGCAACATAGGTCACCGAATAATTATCGTAAACAAGAGTACTTGTACTTAGTGCAATTGGATATGAACCAAAATTAACTGCGGCTTGAGAAGTGCCAGTATAATTTATTACACCACTTGTTGGTAATGTATTTGTAGAATTTTCGCCAACTATAAATCCACTGTATGTTACCGTATATGGGCCAGGGAAAACATTTGCATCATATTCTTTCGTTTTATCTTCGGCAGTAATTGTTAATACTTTTTTAGTAATAGATAAAGTACCTGAAACATACGTTACAGAATAGTTATCATAATTATACGTAGAGGTACCTAATTCGATTGGGTAGTTACCTACGTTTATTGCTGTTTGAGAAGTTCCACTGTATACCAATGAACCTGTATGAGTTGCCGTTACTTGTGTTTGACTAAGTACAAAACCTGTATCGGTATTTGAGTATCCTCCACTAAACACTAATCCATCATATACTTTAGTTTTATTAGCTGCAGTAATGGTCACCGCTTTTTTAGTAACCGTTAAATTAGCATCAACATAAGTTATAGTATAATTTGCTGTGGTGTTAGTCCCACTCCTATCAATAACAACTGCTGTTAAATCCATTAAATAAGGAGTGCCTCCATTTACTGATGCTGTATTTACCGAACCAGTACTAGTCATTGTAACTGCTGTTATAGCATTACCTGGCGCTAATACTCCTGTAGTTAAGTTAACATCAGAAATAGTAAAGTTTCTAGTCGTTCCATAAACTTTTGTTCTGTCTATTGCAGTAATAACAATAGGTCTTTCAGTTACGGTTAAAGTTCCGTTTACATAAGTAATGGTATAGTTTGAGGCAAGGAAACCTCCTGCACCTATTGCTGCACTTGGCACAATAGGATAGGTACCCACATTTGAAATAGCTGTTGAGCCTGTAGTTGTTAGAGTTACCGAATTGATTGTTTCTGAAGCAGCAAATGTGCCTGAACTTATATTATAAGCTGTTGTACCTGCAGTATAAACATCACCATACACTTTTGTAGAATCACGTGCGGTTACAGTAATTGGTCTGCCGGTAATACTTAAGCTACCAGCTGTATAGGCAACAGAGTAATTTGTAAACACCAAGTTACTTGTACTTAGTGCTATTGGATAAGAACCTACATTTACTGCTGCTTGTGAAGTGCCCGTATAATTTATAGTTCCAGAAGTTGGTAATGTATTTGTTGAGTTTTCGCCTGCAATAAATCCACTATAAGTAACTGTATATGGTCCAGGGAAAATACTTGCATCATATACTTTCGTTTTATTATCAGCTGTAATTGTTAATGCTTTTTTATTTATAGTGAGATTGGCATTTACATAGCTTACATCATAATTTGTATATACAACATTACTAGTTGAAATATCTATTAAATAAGTGCCAGCATTTACTGCTGCTTGTGAAACCCCTGTATAGTTTATGGTTCCAGAGGTTGGGAATGTATTTGAAGAAGTTTCTCCACTTACAAAACCAGCATAACTTACAGTATAACCTGCAGAGAAAATTGCACCATCATAGGTTTTACTTTTCGCAGCAGCAGTTATAGTTAAGGCTTTTTTGTTTACAATTATAGTGACTGCTTTCGCTGTATCATTTTCGCATTTCTGATCACCACTTACAGTAACATAATATTTATATGTTCCTGCATTTAAATTTGCGACTGTAAGTACACCTGCACCACTAACGGTGAAGTTTCCACTAGTAACAATTTGACTAGATTTATTTGAACTTGTATACCACTTATAAACTGGAGTTGAAATGTTTGCTGCACCACTCACTACAGAAGGTGTTAACACAGCATTTGCTTTATATGTTATTGTTGGTGCAGATACACTAATATCTGCAGCTTGCGCTTGAGGTTTTACAGCTACTCTTGCTAAAGAACTAAAATTAGTATCAACACATGCGCCAGATACCATTGCTCTTCTATAATAATAATAGGTTGGAGAAATTGCAGTAGCTAATACAGTTAATGCTGGTGCTTGATAATTGGCAGTATTATTTGTTCCCGATGCGTCTGTCCATACTAATGATGCTGTTGATGGAGGGAAATTTGAAGTAGTAATGGAAGCGGTTTGCCATTTATAGCTATACACACTATCCCCACCAGCTGGTGTTCCTCCAGCAAACGCTAATGGTGTACCTGTTATACAAATAGATTGCGTTGCATTTGTTGGACTTCCTTGTGACAAGGCAAGCTCCACTCTTATTTTAACTGGTGTACTTTCTAATGTACAACCTCCAGAAGTAACTACTCTTTTATACCAAGTATTTGCCGATAAAACTGGGGGATCAAAACTGATTGATGAATTATTTCCTGTTCCAGCAGTAGCTGCATTCCAACCAGTTAATCCATTTGCAGATTGTAACCATGCATAAACATAAGTTCCATTCCCTCCTGTTGGAGTTGATCCTACAATTAATGCAGGATTACCTGAAACACAGAAGGTATCTATTGCAGGTAAAGTAAGAACGTTATTTGCTAAAACTGGATTTACAATTAACTGAAAAACTGAACTAGTATCGCCATCAACTCCAGCACAACTTCCAGAAGTTACAATTCTTCTATACCAAATTGTATCTGGTGTACCAACTGCATTTAAGGTGCCTGTGTTATATTGAAAAGCATTAGCTCCAGGTATATCAGCAAATGCTGCGTTTGTATTTGATGTATTTGCAATTTGCCATTTATAGGTATAGGTTCCATTTCCACCTGTTAATGTTGGTGCAACTGAACCAGTAATATTTATTGATGTATTGTTACAAATATTATTCGTTGCAGTAATAGTATTGCCAGCTATTGCTGTTTCTACTGTTATCTTTACAATATTACTGAAGGTAGAACAAGCAACTGAATCTGTTGAAGTAACTTTTCTACGGAAATAAGTAGTAACGGTTAATGTACCTGGATTATAATCTTCGGTAGTAGCTAAGTTACCTGTAACACTTGCACTAAATGTAGGGCTTGTAGATTTTTGCCATTCATAAACATACGTACCTACGCCACCCCCACCAGTTGGTGTTCTTCCATTAATAGTACCAGGAGTACCAGTAGCACAAAGTATGTTTACAACCGGTGTATCAATAACATTTATTATTTGATCTTGAACTGTAATTTTTATTGCAGTACTAATATTATCAACTAAGCAAGCACCTGATGTTACTTTTCTTCTAAACCAGGTAGTTTGCGTTAATGTTCCTGGAGTTAAGTTTTGTCCAAAACCACTTGAAACATCAGTAAAACCAGTAGTTGCGCTGGTTGTAGATTTTTGCCAACGATAATTATAAGTAGTTCCATTTCCACCAGTTAATGTTGGCGATGCGGTTGCCGTAATAGTTGTTCCAGCAGTATTATAACAAATTATTTGATTACCTGAAGTAATTGTGTTCCCTGCAATTTGTGGTTGAACGGTAATTTTTACTTCATCAATACTTGTACATCCTCCATTGTCAGTTGTCCATCTGAAAATATAATCACCAGATAAAGACAGACCTGTTATGCCAGAATTATAAGAATTTGCAGATGTAATTGTTGGTGTTGCAGGTCCACTTACTAAAGTCCATGTTCCTGTACCAACAGTTGGATTATTACCTAATAAAGATGCAGTAGTTGTACCTTGACAAACAATTTGATCGTCGCCAGCAATTGCTGCTGTTGGAGGATTGGTGATATTGAAAGTTACTTCGTCTACTGTATTTACAGTAGCCGGGCAATTACCATTAGTAGTTGTCCATTGAAATACATATGTTCCAGAAATTAAATTCGCAAGTGCTGCTTTAGGATCATTTGCGTTTGGAACAAATACAGGATCGCCAGATAAAGCAGGTTTACTAACAACAGACCAAGTACCAATTCCAACAGTAACTGTGGTTGCATCAAGTTTTATTGGTGAAGAACCGTATAAACAAATAGTTTGATTATTACCAGCATTTGCATTTGTTGGTGGTGCATTTACAGTAATGCGAACATCATCATAAGTTAAACAAGAACCATTATTAATCGTATATCTAAAATCATAAACTCCTGGTATTAAATTTTGCACTGTTGCACCTGCAGTAGTTGCATCTGGTGAGAATGTAGGGCTTGCTGCAACGGGTTTATTAACAATGGTCCAAGCAACAGTTTGCCCAATACTTGGGGAATTCCCATTTAGAGTTGCAGAAGTAACATCACATAAAGTTTGATCAGTTCCTGCTGCTGCATTATCTGCTGGAGATGATGTAATATTTATAGATACAGTGTCCGACTTAGATGCACAAGTTCCATTTGTAATAGTCCATCTAAAACGATATATACCAGTTGTAGAAGTAGTAATTGCTGATGCTGGAGAATTAGGCGAAGCAATTGTTGCAACAGCAGGTGTAGTACCTACTTGCGTCCAAGTTCCAATTCCGTATGTTGGAGTAGTTGCGTTTAACGAAACTCCAGTTAAACAACTATTACTTTGGTCTGTGCCTGCATTTGGAACTTCTGGTTCTTTAGAAATAGTAATTTTTACAAAATCTTTATTAGTACCCGATCCACCGCAGGTTGCATTAGCAACATTCCATTCTAATAAATAAACCCCAGGATCTAAATTAGTAAAAGTTGAACTTGCACTATTTGCTGAAGTAATTACTGGGGAAGATCCAACAGGCTTAGTATTGATTGTCCATGTTCCTGTATTTGGGTTACTCACTGCAGTTGCAGCTAAGGTAACAGATGCCGTACTTTGAGCCAAAGGTAAACATACATCCTGATCGTTACCTGCAATTGCTGCAGCTGGAGCAGGTGAAACAATAATTGTTACATCATCTCTATTGATTGGCAAACATGTAGAAGTAGGAAGTGTATATCGAAATACATAGGTACCCGAAGAAAGTCCAGATAATATCGCAGAATTACCAGGAGACGGAGTAGGAGTTATCGTTGCTGTTGTGCCTGGAAATCCTGGGCCAGAAATTTGAGACCAAGTTCCTTGCGTTCCTTCGTTACCAGAAACAGAAGTTGTAAAAATATTACATAATGTCTGGTTTGATCCAGCTTCAGCTTGTTGGGTAACAATTACTGTTAAAGTATCCGATAATGGCGAACAATAGATACCATTACTTATGGTCCATTTTAAACGATAAGTACCTGGTATTAAATTTGAAACCGATGCCACTGGATTAGTAAAACTTGAAAATGTAGGACTATTAGGGCCGCTAATTACCGACCACAAACCTGTTCCATTTGTTGGAGTATTTGCAGCCATGGTGGTAGAAGAAACATTACATAAACTAATAGTATCTGTTGCTGCAGCAACTGCTGCAGTAGGTGGAGTAGAAACAGTTATTTCCACTTCATCATAAATACTACATGCTCCGTTTGTAATAGTCCATCGGAAAGTATATTTACCCGTAGTTAACCCTACAACATAGGTGTTTGCACTTGTTGGATTTCGGATAATGACACCACCGGCGCCTGTAATTTGTGTCCATCTTCCAGATTCATTTACACCTGGTGCGCTACCTAGTAATTGAGTAGAATCTGTTGTTGCGCAAATATTTTGATTAACATTCGCATCAGCAACCAATGGTAAAGCGGTAATGGTAACCATTGTAGTGTCTCTTGTAGGTTGACAACCACCTTTATCTATTTTCCATTCGAAAACATAGGTACCTAAAATTGCCCCTGTAACAATCGGACTAACTAAATTAGAAGTATATCCTGCATTATTTCCACTTGGGCTACTTAATAAAGTCCAAGTTCCAATTTCATCTAAACCTAATGTATTTCCAGTAAGTTGAATAGAAGTTGTACCATTCGTAATACATTGATTCGGCCCAGCATTTGCTGTACCCGGGCCAATATTAGAATTGGTAGTAATAACAACATTATCTGTTCCTGTTAAACATCCGTTTGTAATTTGCCATGTGAATGTATAACTAGTACTTGGTAATAATCCTGTAACAACTGCGCTTGAATTATGTATATCAGAAAAGCTAACTCCACTTGATGGAATAACCGACCATGTTCCAACCTCATTTAAAGCAGGAACGTTTGCATTCAGTCTAATTTCTGTACCATTACAAACCGTCTCATCAACACCTGCTGCAATTGTAGTAGGAACTATGTTTGCTACTCTAACCGATACTTCGTCTTGGTTTGATGCACAATTATTATTTCCAGTAATTATCCAACGGAAAACATACAATCCATTTATTAAACCAGAAACATTCGTATTTCTTACTAAGGCATTCGCCATTACAGCGGTATTTGGTCCACTTACTTGCGACCATTGCCCTGTTCCAACAGAAGGAGCATTACCTGCTAAATCTGTTTGATAAACATTACAAGCTAATATCTGATCAGTACCAGCATTCGATAATGATGGGGCTCTTGATGTTGTAATCGTTACATCTTGATATGCCTCAACACATCCTCCTGTACCACCATTTGTATATCTTTTAATTCTGATTATATATGTACCAATTTTATCTAATCCTGCTAAATTTAAGGGCGATGATGCCGCAGAAAAATTAGTCGTACCCGAAACTCCACCAATGGTTGAATTTGCAGGTCCACTGATTAGCGACCATTCTGTGGAATTACCTCCTCCAACTGTATAGGTTATACTAGTGGTTGTTATATTACAACCTAATTGTACATTCGTAGAAGAAGTGATATTTATAGAAGGTGCTAAAGTAAAATGTATACTATAAACTCCAGTTCGTTCACAATTTGTAACTGTATTCCTTATTTTATATTGAAATGTATACGAACCTGTTGATAATCCGGTAACTGTTGTAGTTGAGGTATTAGGACTTGTAATGGTAACAGCGTTACCAGTAAGTTGTGTCCATAATACAACTTCATTCGTATTTTCGGATGCTCTACCAACTAATGTTGCAACATTTCTGGTATCACAAAACGTTTGTGTTCCGCTCCCTGCCATGGTAACATCTTGAGTTGCTACGGCCACATTTATCGTTACTTCTGAAGTTCCGTTTGCTATAGGACCAGAAACTGTCCATCTAAATCTATAGGTACCTTGGACCAAATTTATAACTTGTGAGGTATTACTATTCGGACTTACAATATGTGGAACAGAAGGTCCACTTACAAATGTCCAAGTTCCTTGCTGGCCATTTGTTCCATTACCACCAAAAGAACCGTTTAAATTTGTTTGTTGATTTAACGAATAACAACTATCTAAATTTTGAGTTGGGCCTGCAGATACAGGCATAACACCTCCCGTATTTGTAATTGTTAATTCGTCGTATGTACCACATGAAGTGCCTTGAATTGTCCACCTTAATGTAGTTACACCTGCATTAGTTGTTGGTAAAGTAACAGTAGTTGTTGGTAAAGAGATATCCGTAATTGTAACTCCTTTAGAACTACCAATGATTGACCACTGTCCTATTTCACCAGGTTGAAGAGGAGTGTTTGCCGACATTGTTACTACTCCAGGACCACGATTTATATCTGGACCAGCTGCTGCTGGTGTTCCCAATAAAGTACTATAAGTAACCTCATCATAAACTAAAGAACCATCTAAACACCTAGAAGATATACGAAATTTATAAATATTTCCAGCTGTGTATCCAGATACATTTGTAATTAAATCTTGTGGGTTATCAATAATAACTGCAGGTCCACTTACTTGTGTCCATACGGTATTTCTTGCACCACCTTGATACAATCCATTCGATTCTCCCTTTAATTGAAAAATCTCACCTGGACATACCGTTTCAGGAATACCTGCGTTTACAGTACAGTTTTGTGCTTGAGAAAAATAAGATAAAATTGAAAATAAAAGTGTAATTACAATTCGCTGAGTGTAACATTTAGCAAAGTTGAAAATATGCATTCCTAGGTTGTTTAGATTGATTGTTAATTCCTAATTGTTGTTAAATATTCTTCGTGGGTAACCGATTGGGGAAATCCCTCTAAAATTTAAATTTATTTCTATACTTAATGCGTTTAAACTGATTAAATTCATTTAATATTCATATGTAAATCATCAAATATTCCTCCAAGGAATTATACTATCATATAATAGAAAACAAACGGCTGACTGTCAGCTAATTAAAATATTGCTGTGTGGATGATTTCGTCGATCTAGGTTACAATAATTCCCAGAATGGGAAAAGGGTTCTTTTAATGGGTTTAAAAAACCAAGAAATTGTAATGCTTTATTTCATCATTAACTTAGATAACCAGGTATAAAAAGAAGGGAATTCTTGTCGCCAAAATGCTTCATTATGTTGGCCTTTTGGTACTGATTTAGCAACTATATTTGTCTTATTTTTTTTCAATAGTAATGCTGAAACATCAAACATATTCTTGGTATATCTTTGACCCTCTAATTCTCCAGATATCATATAAATATTCCCTTCCCAAGACAAATTATTTTTTACAATTTCAGATGGCAAATCTTTTTCATTTGTCCAAAATGCAGGAGAAAATACCCCTGCAGAACCAAATACTTCTGGATACCTAATCAGCGCATATAAAGAGATTAGTCCACCCATAGAACTGCCACAAATGGATGTATGTTTTACATTAGACTCCGTACGGTAATTTTTGTCAATAAATGGTTTCACATCTTTTACTAAACTCTCCAAATAAAGTGAACCCGTTCCTTTAACATCCCATACATTTAATTCATCAGCGTTTACTTTAAAATCATACGGGCTGTACTCAGAAAGTCTATCCTCTCCCCCATTATCAATACCCACAACTATTACTTCAAAATTTATTTTCTTACTAAGCGTATCTATGCATTCATCTACGCCCCATTCTCCAAAAGGACCAGTTAATACATCAAACAAATTCTGCCCATCATGCATATAAATTACTGGATATTTTTTAGAAGATTTTTCATAATTTTCTGGCAAGTAAATCCAAATTTTTCTTGTTTTACCTAACATTTTTAAAGGAAAGTTTTCAGAAATTATTTTTACATTTTTACTAGCGGTACTTTGCCTTGGTTTCGAAAATTTATCCTTCCAATTTTCAATAATCAAATCAATGATAGTATCGGAATGAATCTCCTCCATTTTTACAACTCTGTTACCGATATCTTCCCCTGTAAGTGTTGATTCTACTGAATCCCAAGACCCTCTAGTAATCTTAAATTGAATTAATTCAGTATTTGTTGAAGGCAATCTTAACACCCATTTATTTTGATTGTTCTTATTGAATTTAAATTCATTAGCACTAGGATTCCAACCATTTAAATTAGAAGCAAAAAAATAATTTGAATAACTATTTTCTGTTGGTAAATTTAATCGGAGTGTGATTGATTTCTGTGCAAATAGTAAAGCAGAAGTGCAACACAAAAGTAGAGCAAAGAAAATTCTTTTCATTTTTCAATTTAGTTAATTGTTAGTAGGTTAATTAGTTATTCCCTACTGCTAATTGATCCTTGGTCTTTGGTCCATGGTCCATAGAAATATTATGTAAAAATAATAATCAAATAAATCAATAATATACTAACGAACTACGAGTTACAAGGCCATAGCAACCAGCTTCCCATCTTGCAAAACAGGTATTACCGAGCAAATATTTTGTTTCAAACAAAACTGAATATCATCCTCTATATTTAACTCCTTCAGACGTTGACTATGAGAAGATTTATAAAGATAAGTACGTAGATTATCCTTGGCCAAAAGATACATATCTTCTGCAGCGATAGCTGCATCGCAATGGTGACTAAAATTATTCTTTAGTGAGTTCACCACTGCACCTGCAAACAAGGTATCTTCTAAATTGAATTTGTTTTTCCAGCCCGAACAAAGTAATAAAACATCTTCCGTTTGATTACTTAACCAACTACAAAGAGCATCTAAATTTAAAAAAGAACCTATAACAATTTTATCTGCTGCTAAGGCTTCTTGTATGGCATGTGTTCCATTAGTTGTTGTTAATACAACCTTTTTTCCAGCAACTTTTTCTTTTGTATAACTAAATGGAGAATTACCAAAATCAAAACCATTTACTACCTCTCCATTACGTTCTGCTGCGAGTAAATATCCTTTCCCTTCGTAACTTTTACACTCTTCAACACTAGCAACTGGTATAATTTCCTGGGCTCCGTTTTCAAAACCATAACATATGGAAGAAGTAGCACGAAAAATATCAATAACAACTACAATTCTTCCTTCAATTATATAGCTTGGAATTAAAGTTGGACTCAAACAAACTTCTATTTCTCTACTCATACTATCCTTTGTAGAATGGGTATTTCACAACTTTTGCTTTTACTTTTTGATCGCGAATGGAAATAAATACTTCAGAATTTTCTTTTGAAAAAGCATTGTCGATATAGCCCATCCCAATTGCTTTTTGTAATGATGGAGATTGTGTACCTGAGGTAACAATTCCAATTTCATTTCCTTCAGCATCTACAATTTTATAATCATGTCTTGGAATACCTCTATCGATCATTTCAAAACCAACTAATTTACGTTTAACTCCTGCTTCTTTTTGAGCTAGCAAATTTTTAGAATTCGTAAATTCTTTTGTGAATTTAGTAATCCAACCTAAACCTGCTTCAATTGGTGAAGTCGTATCATTAATATCATTTCCATATAAACAGAAACCCATCTCTAAACGTAAAGTATCTCTGGCACCTAGCCCTATAGGTTTAATATCAAACTCTGCCCCTGCTTCAAAAATTGCATTCCAAATTTTTAAAGCATGCTCATTCTCAAAATATATTTCAAATCCTCCAGCTCCAGTATAACCAGTAGCCGACACCAACACATTCTCAACTCCTGCAAATACTCCTTTCTTAAACGAATAATACTCCATCTCCGAAAGATTTATATCGGTTAATTTTTGCAATGCTGCTGCTGCTTTTGGGCCTTGCACTGCTAACAAAGAAGTTTTGTCGGATATGTTATGCATTTCCACTCCTTTTGTATTGAACTTAGAAATCCAATTCCAATCTTTTTCTATGTTAGATGCATTTACAACTAACATGTATGTTTTCTCATCAATTCTATATACCAATAAATCATCTACAATACCACCTTCTTCATTTGGCAAACAAGAGTATTGAACTTTACCATCTACTAACTTTGAAGCATCATTGGAACATACACGTTGAATTAAATCAAGGGCATTTTCTCCTTTCAAAATAAACTCACCCATGTGCGAAACATCAAATACACCAACCGCCTTACGGACTGCTTCGTGTTCGACATTAATTCCTGCATATTGAACTGGCATATTATAACCTGCAAATGGGACCATTTTAGCTCCTAGCTGAGCGTGTAGAGATGATAGTGCTGTATCTTTCATATTTTTAATAAAGTGACAAAAGTACAAAAAATCTAACCGATATTTTATCTCAAAAATTCAGGCTTAATTGATTGGGTAACAGGGTAAAACTCATTCTATGGTGCTTACAAGGCCCATGTTTAGCAATGGCATCTCGATGCTCCTTAGTTGGATATCCTTTATTTTTCGACCACTTATACATTGGGTACTCCTTAGAAATAGTATCCATATAATCATCTCTGTAGTTTTTTGCTAAAATAGAAGCAGCAGCAATCGACAAAAATTTCGAATCACCTTTTACTATACACAAGTGTTCAATCCCTGGATATGGCTTAAACCTATTCCCATCAATTAATAATAATTCGGGTTGAACAGCCAATTGCTCAACGGCTTTATGCATTGCTAAGAATGAAGCATTTAAGATGTTGATTTCGTCAATTTCTGTTTGCGAACAAATCCCAACGGCATAGGCAAGAGCCTCTTTCTCAATAATTTCTCTCAATTCTCTCCTATTTTTATCCGTTAATAATTTAGAATCGTTTATTAGTTCTTGTTCGAAATTTGGAGGCAGTATTACTGCTGCTGCGAAAACTGGTCCCGCCAAACAACCTCTGCCTGCTTCATCGCAACCAGCCTCTAACATTTTATTTTGATAAGTAATCTGTAACATATAGTGGCTTCAAATTTAAAATTTATCTTTGTCAATCAACTATTTCTAATATGTCGCAAGAATTTAAATACAGAGAATTACTTTATAACGATTATTTCAACAGCCAATCTGGAAGAACATTCCAATTAAATATAGAAAAGAAACTACTTACAGAAGGGCATATTCTTACAAACGAAATTCTACCATTACTACCAAAAGATAAAAATATTGCAGTATTAGACATGGGTTGTGGTTATGGTTCTTTAATTCACACACTAAAAAAGAATGGCTACAAGAATTTAAAAGGCATCGATTTAAGCGAGGGCCAGGTAAAAGTTGCACACGAACTTGGACTCAATGAAGTGGAGCTACAAGACCTGTTACCTTATTTAAAAAATAATACAAACTCCTTTGATGTTATTACTGGTATAGACATCATTGAACATTTTAGCAAGGACGAATTAGTAGAAGTTTTGTTATGTGTAAAAAATGCCCTAAAACCTAATGGAATAGCCATATTCAGAACTCCAAATTTAGATGCTCCTTTTGCTTCTTTATTTTCTAACGGTGACTTTACACACGAGAATTACATCAACTACTCATCTGCAAATCAACTAATGTTATCTATGGGATTTAAAGATATTCTTGTTAAAGATTCATTTATGGAAACTCAAGGATTCTTAAAAGAATTGTTTAGGAAAGTTACTTGGTTGCTAATGAAAAGTTTCATCAAACTACTAATCTTCTCTACAGCCAGAACCACACGTGCAATGGTTTATAGTCCGAATTTAATTATTAAAGTAACGAAGGCTAGCTAAGCAACTCATCAATTTTTTGTTGAACTTCTAATACAGTAATCATATCCATACATGTATTTGTAGGTCGCACACAATGTATTTGATCGCAGGGATTGCAATCTAATACATGATGAATATAAGTTGCATGTAATCCCCAAGGATAAAATGTTACTGGCACTCCAGGCCCATATAATCCAAGGCTCTTGCACTTACTTGCAGTTGCAATATGTAATGGGCCACTCTCATTTCCAATAAATATTTTTGCTTTAGATGTTATTGCTGCAAATGCACTTAATGAAAATACTCCTGCAATGTTTAGCGTGGGGAAACTAATTTTGTTTCTAATTTTATCAATTGCCTCCACATCATTCTTATCGCCAGCAAATAATATTTCGTAGCCGTATTTTTCTTTTAGCCATTTTGCAATAATGGCAAATTTTTCGCCATTCCATTTTCTCAATTCTCGACGTGCTTCGCAATGAAAAATTGCAAAATTTCCAAGATTGTTTTCCGCAATAAACTTATTTACTAAATCTATGTCTTCTGTAGAATGATAAATATTGAGCTTTATATCTCCGGGAAGTTTCTCTAATAGTGGTTCTATAATTTGAAGATTAGTAATTACCTCATGCTTTTGCCCACCATTCATTTTATTTCTTAAACGAATACCCCCTCGCTCCACCCGATATTTAGGAGAGCATTTTAAAGCTACTCCAATAGATTCAAAAGTGCCACGCAAATCAACCACTAAGTCATACTGCTTGTTAAGTTCTGCTTTATCTGTAACAATTTTTGAAATATAGGGGTCGCTTTTTACAAGTGGAGCAATAAAAGGCTTACACCACAAAGTAATCTGAGACGCTGGATACTCCTTTTTTAAAAGCTCGAAAACATGCAATGAGTTTACTACATCGCCTATTTCATCAAGTTTTATAATTAGAATCGACTTATATTCTAATTTCTTAGGATCCTTGTTTTTATTTATCCATTTAGAACAAATGATACTACTGGCATAAATAAAATCTTCCTTCTTCATTTAAAATAAACCTTTGGAAATGTATAATTACAAAATTAATTTAATTTATTTGTGTAGAATATGCTATGCAAAGAAAATTCTTACTAAATCTCATCCTCATTATCTTTATTAATTTACTGATAAAACCTCTATATATTTTTGGAGTAGAGCTTCATGTGCAGAATTTACTAGGCTCAACTAGTTATGGGTTATACTATTCCCTGTTTAATTTAAGTTTTATTTTGAGTATTATAATTGACCCCGGTATCACCAATTATAATAATAGGCATATCGCACAAAATGAACATCTGCTGAGCATTTCATTTTCTAAAATTACTATTACAAAAATACTGCTTTCTTTATTATACATCGTATGTATTTGCATCTATGCACTTTCTATCGGATATAATATTTACGAGTGGCAATTGTGTGGCTTGCTTGTATTAGGGCAAATTTTCAATTCGTTTACACTGTATAACAGATCAAATTTAGCGGGGTTACATCTTTTTAAAACAGACACATTTATCTCTATTCTAGATAAATTACTAATGATTGCTTTTTGCATCCCTGTTTTATATTTCAATGTATTTATAAATTATTTTGATATAAGGATGTTCGTGCTGCTTCAAACGTTATCATTTGGAGGTTCGGCACTGATATCCTTTTATTTTGTTAAAAAACATACTTCTTTTTTCAAGTTTAACATTAAATGGAGTGAAATTTTTGAGGTGCTTAAAAACAGCTACCCATATGCTATTTTGGCAAGTTTAATGCTTATCTATTCCAAAGCCGATACAGTACTCATTAAAGAATTATACCCCAACGGAAACGAGCAAGTTGGCATTTATGCAGCTGCATACCGACTAATAGATGCTCTAAATATGATTGCAGTGCTATTTTCGGGTTTGTTGTACCCGATTTTCGCGAGAATGATTAAAGATAAAATGGATGTCTCCTCATTAGTAAAAACTGCCTTCTCTATACTCGTATTGCCATCAATTGTATTTGCTTTATTTTCTATGATGAATGCTAACTCCATCCTCGATTTTCTTAGCAAGAATCATTCACTTGAATCTGCAAACATTTACAAAGTGATTATATATACATTTGTATTTATTTGCAGTGGATATGTTTTTGGAACACTATTAACAGCCAATGGCAATATTAGGCTATTAAATAAAATTGCTTTTATTGGAGTAATCATTAGCATTGGGTTAAATGCTTATTTCATTCCTACCTACGGAGCGATTGCTTCTGCATACATCTCTGTTCTTACGTATGGCTTTGTTACCCTAACCCAATTAGCCTTTTCATTCAAAATATTCAAATTTAAGCTAACAATGAGAAGTGTTTTACAAACAATTCTATCTGCAATACTTATATATTGGTTGTATTACCTTGTAAATCACATAGATATTGTATGGATTTGGAAATTAATAGTCGGTACTGGGGGGGCAATACTAATTTTATGGTTTTGCCGTTTATTGCCATTCAGAGAGTTAACTACACTTATTAAAGGCGATTAATTAGTTCAAATATTAATTTTACCTTTGCGATTATTATTAACCTAACAATAAATGAATAGCGAAAACGAAAAGGCATACTCTATCGATGTATTTTACTTTATAAAATTAGTGTGGAAATGGAAGCTTCCAGTAATAATTATTAGTGCATTAGCAGGTATTTTAACATACTTTTTCACTGGCCCAAGTTTTATAACTCCATTATACAAAGCCAATGTAATTTTCTATCCAACCTCTAACGTTAATTTATCAACCAGTATTTTAACGGAACCAGGGACTCAAGGTTATGGATTATTAGAATTTGGTAGTGATGAGGATGGTGAACAACTGCTTCAGATACTAAAATCGGATGAAATGAAAAACAACATTGTCCGAAAATTCGAATTAGCAAGTCACTACGGGGTAGACACCTCAAAGCAAGTATCTATGCTTTCCATGAGAAACTTATTCAATAAAAACTTAGAAGTTAAACAAACTGAATATAAAGCAATAGAAGTAATTGTATATGATAGCGATGCTCAAAAAGCAGCAGACATTGCAAACTACATTGCCAATTATGTTGATTTTCAAAAAAATTCTATTCAAAAAATTAAAGCAAAAGACGCATTAACAATTATCGAAAGTGAATACAATAAGCAGAAAGCTGTAATGGATTCTATGGATCAAACATTAATGCACCTTAGACAGAATGGCATTTACGATTATTTTGGGCAATTTGCTCAGTTAAATGAAGCATATACAATTAACTCTGTTCGCTTAGACCAAGAAGAAGCGTTATTAAAAGTTTACGAGCAAAATAAAAACTCTCTACCAGACACTTTAATAATAAAATCGAAAGCAAGAGTTCAGGGGTATAAAGCAGCAATTAATTCTTTAAAACCTACTTTAGATTTAATAAAAAAGTATGGTGGTATTTATGTAAATAACGTAAACAATCAAGAACTAGAACGCAAAAAACTTCAAAGTTTGAAATCGCGATACGAAAGTACAAAGATGGAATTTGAAAGTGCTTTACCACAAAAATTTATTATCAATTCTGCTGAAAAGCCAGAAATACCAGCAAAGCCACGCAGAATATTAACTTCTGCCATAGCTGGTCTTTCTACATTCCTTTTAGCATTAATAGTTATTGCACTTATAGATGTATTTCCATTTATTAGAAAAAAATTAGCTTGAGCCACATTAGGAACATAGGGAAGAATGAATATCTTTTCTTTTTTAGTTCATTACTGATATTCATAGTAACAAACATTTATGGCATTTGGAATGACCTACCATTTGTTAGCTTACTACCATTCGTAATTCTTTTTGCGTTTTTAACATTCAAAGATTACAGATTTGTATTCTATTTAATGATGGTATCCTTACCAGTTTCGATGGATTTTGCCTTCGGAAGCTTAACACTTTCTGCTCCCGCAGAGCCTTTGCTTATTATCTCTACTGCGCTATGGTTTGTTCTATTTATTAACAAAAGAACAGAATTGAAAAAATACTTAAACAACCCATTAGTTATAATTCTACTCCTTCAATTAGTACTATTTACCTTCAATATTTTTATTTCTAGAGAGCCTGTTTTATCACTTAAATATTTATTAGCAAAACTGTGGTTTTTTGGAGGATTTGTTTTTCTTCCAGTATTAATTTTGAAAAGTGAAAAAGTATATAAAAAAACTTTTTGGTGCTTTTTTATCCCACTAATGTTGTCGGTTTTTTACACTATTATTAACCATGCGTTTACTGGATTTAGCTTCGAAGAAGTAAATCAATCTGCACGTCCACTATATGCGAATCACGTTATTTACGCTTGCACCTTAGGGCTTACATTGCCTTTTGCTATTGCAGCAATTGGGTGGTATAAAAATAATTTCTTTGTGAAATCAGTTCTAATATTCAGCATACTAATTTTACTTTTTGCCATTATTACCTCTTACACCAGAACTACATGGATAGCAGTGTTAGCTGCGGGGCTTAGTATTATTGTATTTAAATCGAAATACTTAAAACTTTCTTTTATTGTTGGAGCAATTGGATTGTTTGTTTTTTGTTATCAATTAGTAGAAAACAACTATTATATGAAATATGCTCCCGATTTCAGGCATACCGTTTTCAACAAAGATGACTTCGAAAAACACATGGAGGCAACTGTTGAACTTAGTGATGTTTCTGGGATGGAACGTGTGTATAGATGGGTAGCTGCTGTAAATTTAATACAACACAATTTTTGGTTTGGTACAGGTAACAACACCTTTTATCCTACCTATAAAGAATATGCAAATCCAGCATTTATAACTTATTTAAGCGATAACCCAGAAGGCTCCAGCACGCATAATTATTTCTTATTAATTTTTTGCGACCAAGGTGTTTTTGGCGTACTTCTTTTTGTGCTTTTATATGTTTGGGCAATGTTTAAAACGAAAAGCATTTATACGCTAACCTCAGACAAATTCATTAAAACGCTAATGATTGCTTGTTTCTCAACACTTGTATTGTTCCTAGTACATTTGTTTTTGGGAGATATGATTGAAGTTGAAAAAAATGGTGGTGTGTTTTTGCTGATTATTGGGATATTGATTTCTTCAGAGCAAAAAGTAAAATCATTGTTGGTTCAGAATTAATTTTTCTGGTCGAACGCGTCTCTTATTCCAGAAGAGAAAATATTAAATGCATACACCAATATCATAATTGCAATACCAGGTATTAGCGCTAAGTAGGCTGCATCCATTATGATATACCCATAATGTTCCTTTACCATTCCTCCCCAAGTTGGAATTGGAGGTTGTGCACCAAAACCCAAGAAGCTCAATCCAGCTTCTAACAGAATTGCTGACGCAAAATTTGCAGATGCCATCACCAACAATGGGCCTAAAATATTTGGTAAAATATGCCTAAATATTATTCTGAATTCGTGGTATCCTAGGGCTTTTGCTGCCTCTACAAACTCTATCTCTTTTATGCTTAAAATCTGCCCTCTAACAAGCCTTGCTACTTCCACCCACATACTTAGTCCAATTGCAATAAAAACTTGCCAGAACCCCTTCCCCAATGCGAATGAGATGGCAATAACTAATAGCAATGATGGCAACGACCAAATAACATTTATCAACCAAGAAATAATGGCATCCCATTTACCTCCATAATATCCAGCAATTGCACCTAAGAACACTCCCAAAAACATGGATATTATTACCGAAACTAACCCAACAGATAAAGAAACTCTGGTCCCTAATATCATTCTACTTAAAACATCCCTTCCATATCGATCTGTTCCAAACCAATAGGTACGATTAATAATTTCTGAATTTCCATGAATTGTTTTCAGCGAATCGTCAATTAAAGGAATGTATTCATATTTAGATTCCTTCCCATTAATCCAAGTATTAAAAATGCTATTTTCTTTTTTCGATTTTCCATTTTCATGTTTCTCAAAACGAACAACAGTTCCAGGTGGCAAGGTGCTAATTTCAAGATGCATTTCATTTGCATTTGGAGAGTTATCTGGCATTATTAAATATCCTAAAAATGCAATAATAATAGTGAGTAGGATTAATACACCTCCAAACATTGCAAGTTTATTTTTCAATAATTTACTAAAAATCCTCATATCACTTTTCTACCTTTCCATTGATATGTTGAGCCAATGTTGCCTATTATAGCAAGATAAACGAAATAAAAAACATAGAGAAACAATACGATGGGTGCATAAAAAATAAATCTATCCTTTTTGAAATAATGCAACAGCAGGTACATGAAAATACCGTCGAATAAGGCTTTCAGCGGAATTGCTATCAACAAAAACTGTTTAATTTCCGAATAAAAAAATGCAAATGGCACAGACAACAACAATATCGCATTCACTAAGAAAACGGTAGTAACCATTACCATAAGTCTATTGTCGAAATAATTTGCGCTCTTTTTTGCCCATCTTTTTCTTTGTTCAATAAAATCTTTTAAATTTTCTTTTGCATAAGTATACACTGTTGCATCGTAATTTTTATTGAAACCAATTCCTTCTGGATATCTTTTATAGATTTTATGTAATAACAATTCATCATCACCAAAGGCAATATCATCAATACCTTCAAATCCATGAATTTCCGTGAAAAGTTCTTTTGTATAAGCCAAATTTGCTCCGTTGCAAGTACTGGGCATTCCATTTCGAATACAAGATGCTCCTACTCCAATTAAGTATTGAAATTCTACCGTTTGCACTTTTTCATACCAATTCCTTTCCTCATGAAATGCCACTGGGGAAGAAATTAATTTGAAATTAGTTTTACTATAGAATGAAACAATTGCACTCAACCAATTGGGGCCCATTCTACAATCGCCATCGGTAGTCACTATTAATTCTGCGTTGGAATTCTCTACACCTGTAGTGATTGCCTTTTTCTTATACGCTACCGTTTCCCCCTCTATATGTAATGGGACAACCTTAACGTTAGAAAAATTTAACTGTTTAATAATTTCAACAGTGTTATCTGTCGAATAATCATCAATTACAATAATATCAAACTTATCTTTAGGGTAATTTTGCAAATTCAGATCATTCAATAAATTTCCAATAAACTTTCCCTCATTACGCACAGGAACTATTACACTTACTTGAGGAAATCTTGAAGGTGAGGAGTTCGTTTGGTTTTTAGTTCGCAGCCAACCAACTATAAAATAGATTACATAACCTACATAAGTTAGAAGTACTACATATAAAATAATTTGTACAATTAGCACGTTGAAAAATGAGTTGAATAATAATTAAAATTAAAGGAGCAAGATAACATTTAATTATAAATCTCTTCCCGTATCTTTACAAGGAATTTATAGTTTTAGCACAACATAAAGTTGAAAGAACAAATTATTTTAGGGGTTGACCCAGGCACATCGGTAACAGGATTTGGATTGATAAAAGTTGAGGGTAAAAAACTAAGCCTTATTCAT
>CALRIM020000020.1:0-25191 GCA_943360385.1 Rhizobium sp. Q54
TTACACTTTTAAATGGGATGCTTTACCAGGTGCTTTAATATATGAATTTGAACTTTCTAAGGATGCAAATTTTACAACTTTAGATACCGTAATTAAAACAGCAAAAACATCTATCACAGGAGTAAATGTAACAGCGGGTGGACTTCAATATTTTTGGAGATTACAAGCAAATAATGGTGGATATAAAACAGCTTCGGCAACAAGATCATTTACCACTGGAACTTTTCCACCATCACTACAATTACCTGCACAAAATGCAGTGCTTAGCACCAACCTAGTAGAATTTACATGGGATGCAGTATCTACTGCAGGAAGTTATAAAATACAAATTGCTACAAACCCAAATTTCACCTTATCATCTATCCAACAAGAAATAGATAGTATTTCGGCAACTACATTCACCACAAAGCTGGTGGCAAATAAAAAACATTTCTGGAGAGTAGCTTCAGAAGTAAATGGAAATGCCGGTGCATATTCTGCCTCGCGTACCCTAACCACTGGTGCCGCTGTTGGTGTGGAATTGCAAGAGAGAGGAGATTTGAGAGTTTATCCGAATCCCGTATTGAATTACATTCAGCTGGAAGCTGGAAGCGAGAAGCAGGAAGTAAACGATTTTCCATTTTCCATTTTCGATATTTTAGGAAATAAAATAAATGAAGGGCAGTCAAAGAACAATCGTATTGATGTTTCAAAACTTGAAGCAGGAATCTATTTCCTAAAGACTGATATTGGTGTGGCGAAATTTGTGAAACAATAGTTAGTGTGGAACCCCAACGGGGTTCCCTCCAAAATTTTTGACAGGTGTTCCTACGATGGACGTCCAAGTACATCGTCAATTTAGTTCAGTCCAATCACTTTCTGTTTTTTTTATCAAACTACGTACTCCCCTCAACTACGCTCCGCTTCGTTCGGGGACCGCTTTCACTCCTCTCATTAAAATGAAAAAGAAAGGATTGAATGTTTTGAGCCAAGCTAAAAACATTCAACATAAAGAAGTGAAGCGAAAAATTGGTTAACAAACCTCAAAAGCATTCGCTGTACTAATTCCTCTGCCTATGGCAAACAGGATTCTGTGATCTGTTACTATTTACTCAATACTTTACATTAAGAAACGAATGAGTACTGGTCCCCGAACGAAGCGGAGCGTAGTTGAGGGTGTACGTAGTTTGATGAAATTATTTAGCCACTCTTCTCAACCCCGCCTTCGCCTTACTCTCGAATCCATTTTTGTATTCCTCGTTTTTCATTTTGGTGCACATCGAATAATACTCTGCTGCTTTGGAATATTGTCTTCTTTTTTCGTAGATGTTCCCTAGATTAAAAGCAGAGCTTGCTGCGTATTGGTATTTTAATTCAGCACCTTTTGCAATGCAAGCGTTGAAAAAAATAATAGCTTGATCTTCGTTGTTTAATTTACGTTGGATAAGTCCCATGCGACATAGGTACTCTGCTTTATCAACGGTGAGGGGTATGTTTTCTAGTTTTTTATCGGTAATGGCATCGAGGGCTTTTTTGTAATAGCCGCCATCATAATATAATCTTGCACGCAGTAAACTAAGTTCTGGTGCGTGTGTTTCAGATGCACACATTTGAGCTACCTTATCTTTCTCGGAAATGGCACTGCCGCGCACTTTACATAGAGAAGTGTAGGCATTGTACTTATCAATATTTCCTTTTAATAAATAATACCAAGCAATTCGTAAATATGAATCTTTAACATTGAAATTTCCATCATAATTTTTCAAAAACAATTCGAAATAATTTACAGCATCATTATCAAATCTGCTTTGCTTCACACAAGCTAACATGTAATCTAAGTGAGCGAAATTACAATAGGCAGAAGTTCTCGGACGGTTACTCAGTATGTCGATGGCTTCATCGCTATGTCCGCTTTTTAATGCTACTAAAGCAAGAATATATACTTTCAGTAAACTAGTGTTAGAAATATTGGCGGTGTTTCTAGTTACCGTTTCAAAAATATTTGGATTGTTTTCTACTGTAAGTTGTATAAAACTTAAAAAATAAATTGTTTCTGGTTGAAAATAAGAATAGCTTGATGAAGGAAGTTTGATTTTTAATTCTTCCAACATCTCAATACCTTCTTGTACATTTCCTTTTAATCCGATGGTAGAGAGCGCCCACTTATATTGCTCAGGAACTAATCCTACCAAGCCATACAGCAATGCAAAGCTTTTTTGATTTGGTAGAAATGATGGGAATTTCTTTTTGTTTTCTTCGAGAAGTTTATAAGCTTTTTGAAGTTCGTACGCACCTGTAACAAACTCTTGATACTTAAATCTGTTGATACAACTTTGTAAATTTATTTCTGCGATGGAATACAAATACCATGGGGAATTTTTTTGAACATCATCTTCTAATTTGTCTATTCGAGATGATTTTAATTCTTTAAATTTTTCGAAAGATGATTCTGTTTCGGTAGTAAGTACTTTAAAAAAATCGATGTAGTTTTCTAGCAGAATTGGAATGCTATTTTTGGGATTTGCTTTTTTTTCTATGTTGATAAGAGTCTGCCCCTCTTGTAGTCGAAGGTTAATAATGCTTTGATAGGCTCGAATACAATTCTCGTTAAATGCAAAATCGGCTTTCGATAGAAGTGGCGAAAGTAGCAGAAGACTAAGTAAGATTTTTACGCGAGCGGACATAAAAAAAACGATTCCTTAAAGATAGGAATCGTTTTTATTTTTATAGTTTAATTTTTTATTATGCTTCTGCTTCTTGAGGAACGAAGTTGTCGTCTACCAAGATTCTTCCACAATGTTCGCAAACGATAATTTTTTTATGTTGACGAATATCTACTTGGCGTTGAGGTGGAATTTGGTTGAAACATCCACCGCAAGAATCACGTTGGATAGTTACTACCGCTAAACCGTTTTTAGCATTACCTCTTAATTTGTGGTAAGCCACTAACAAACGCTCCTCGATCTCTTTTTCAGCTTTAGTTGCTTTTTTCATTAAAGCATCTTCTTCTTTCTCAGTCTCTTTAGTGATTTTATCAAGCTCTGCTTTTTTCACATCTAAATCGCCACGACGATCAGTTAATGCTGTTTCAGCATTTTCTAACACTTTGGTTTTGTTGCCAATTTCGTACGTAAATTCTTTGATTTTCTTTTCAGCAACTTGTATTTCTAGACCTTGAATCTCAATCTCTTTTGTTAAAGCTTCGAACTCGCGGTTGTTTTTAACGTTATTTTGTTGCTCCTCATATTTCTTAATTAATTGAGTAGCCGATTTCATTAAGGCTTTCTTGTTAGTGATGCTATCTTCTAACTCGTTAATTTCTTCCTTAATTTTTGATATACGTGTTTCTAAACCTGCAACATCATCTTCTAAATCTGCAACTTCCATTGGTAATTCACCACGGATGGTTCTAATTTTATCAATCGAAGTGTGGATAGTTTGTAATTCGAATAATGCTTTAAGTTTTTGTTCTACGGTTGCTTCCATTTTATATATCTGTTTCTTTAACCTTTTAAATGCTATAGAACACCGGATTGGTGTTGCATTTCGTCAGGCAGACGGCAAAGGTAGGAAATTTTTTTTGAATTTTTTCCATTAACAAATCCATCGTAAACTGCTCACTTTCATAATGTCCAACGTCGGCTATTAGTATTTTGCCCTCTGCATCGAAGAACTGATGATATTTGTAATCGGCTGTAACAAAGGCATCTGCGCCTTGTTGGAGTGCATTTTTCAGTAAAAAGCTTCCAGAACCACCGCAAACTGCTACTTTTTTTATCTTTTTATCGAGCAATGCAGTATGCCTAACAACCTTCGTCTGCAAGCCATATTTTAATAATTCCAGAAAATCTGCCTCCGAGAACTCATTTGGTAACTCTCCAATCATACCAGAACCAACTTCCTGATAAGTGTTTTCCATGCTTAAAATTTCATAAGGGATTTCTTCATAAGGGTGTGATGTAAACAGGGCTTTTAGTATTTTGGATGATAAACGAGTTGGGAAAATCACTTCTACCTTCGTTTCAGGTTCTGTATTCAACACATTTCGTTCTCCAACATAACCATTGCTTAAGTCGTTTCCCATAAAGGTTCCATATCCCTCAACATTGAAGCTACATTCGCTATAATTTCCAATATGCCCTGCTCCTGCTTCAAAAAGGGCATCTCGCACTTCTCCTGCTCTATCATTCGGAACATAGGTTTGAAGTTTACTCAATAAGCCCGATTTTGGGTCAAGAATTTGGGTGTTTTGCAATCCCAAGCGCTCTGCAATTCTTGCATTCACCCCATGCCTAACATTATCCAAATTGGTATGAATGGCATAAATAGCGATATCGTTTTTAATCGCCTTCATCACCACCTTTTCAATATAATTGCTTCCTGTAAATCTCTTTAATCCAGAGAAAACAATAGGATGATGCGAAATAATCAAGTTCGCTCCCTCGCGAATAGCCTCGTCCACTACATCCTCTACACAATCTAAACTCACTATGGCTTTTTTAACAATCATATTCGGATCACCAACTATTAACCCCGAATTGTCATACGATTCTTGGTATGCCAAAGGAGCGATAGATTCGAGGAAGGTGGTGATATTGGATAATTGCATTTTTTTGAATTAAGAATTATTAATTGTGAATTATAAATTGTGAATTACGAGTTTAGGTTAATATGTTTTTATAAGTAGTGTAATTTTACAAAATAGCTTAAATACAGCACTTACTTGTGCAAATATATAGTAATGTACAAACTTATTGCAATAATTGAATTGCTTTAAAATCAGAACTTTATTTTTATATTTAATTCATAATTTATAATTCACAATTCAATAGTATGGTTACAATTGCAGTATACAATTTAAAAGGGGGAGTTGGCAAAACGGCTACCTCCGTAAACTTGGCTGCTTTGGCAGCGTCGGAAGGCGATAGAGTGTTGCTTTGGGATTTAGACCCACAAGCGTCCACTTCGTTTTATTACCGTGTGAAACCGAAAGTTAAAGGTGGACTAAAAAGTTTAATCGGAGTGCATTCTGAAATTTTAGATGCCGTTCGAGAAACGGAGTACGAAAATCTCGATTTAATTCCGGCAGACCTTTCTATCCGAAATATGGATATTCACTTAGGCGATCAAAAATCATCTCGCAAAAAATTGGCTGAGTCCTTAAAAGATTTAGCACATAATTACGATGTGTTGTTTATAGATGCGCCTCCAGGTATTTCACTTCTTTCGGAGAATTTATTTCATGCTGCAGATATTATTTTAATGCCAATGATTCCTACCGTACTTTCTATTCGTAGTTATGATATGATTATGGAATTTTTCGATCAAAATAATTTAGATAAAAATAAAGTGTGGGGATTTTTCTCTATGTACGATTCGCGCAAAAATATGCACAACGACATTGTGGAGGAATACACCAAAAAGAAAAAAATACTCAAAACTCCAATACCGTACTCAAGCGATGTAGAACGTATGGGTATCTACGAAGCACCGCTCGTGTCGTACTCCACCTACTCACGCGCAGCCATGGCCTATCATGAGCTGTGGGCCGAGCTAAAAAAGAAGATATAGTAACCTAAGTTATGCTACTTGTTCCTGTTTGCAAGATACACCCCAAAGAGTATTGCGCTCATACCGATAAGGTGGATGATAGTGATGGGTTCGCCGTCTATTGCTCCCCAGAAAATGGCTACGATTGGTATTAAGTAGGTAACTGATGAAGCATAGATTGGGGTGGTTAATTGAACGAGCTTGTTGAATAAGATAAGTGAAATGGCAGTTCCGAAAAGGGCTAGTAAAAACACATATCCTAAGGCATGTAATGCTCCGTCGGCAAGTTCAGTGCGGATCATAAAATCCGTGTGTTGGAATAAATAATATCCGTATGCGGGTCCGATAAATAACAATGCCATAGAAGAGATGGCGATGGCTGGCATGCCAACTAAATATGTTTTAATTAAGTTCACACTCCATGCATAACAAATAGTTGCAACTAATATGTATAAACCATAGGTATAGTTTGGATCGATGCTGCCATTGCTGCGTAGCATAATAAGTGTTACTGCTCCAAATAATCCGAGAACAACACCAACCACTTTTTGCATTCCGAATTTTTGCTTGAAGAATACAGCCGCTACAATGAGCGTAAATAAAGGGGTTAAGCAATTTAATACTCCAGCAGTAGAACTGTTTAATTTTGTTTGTGCGGTTGCAAATAATATGGCAGGAATTCCATTTCCAAGCAAACCAACTAGCGTAATCATACCGTATTTACGCAATGGAATTTTCCAAATGTGTTTCAGCGTAAGTGGTAGTAAACAAATAAATGAAAAGAACATTCGCATAGTAGCTACCTGTGGAGCACTGTATACTTTCAGTCCATTTTTCATCAAAATAAAAGAACTTCCCCAAATCAGGGAAAGCAAAACAAGTAGTATAAGAGGTAGATATTCTTTTTTCTTCAACATGATGCTGCAAACATACCAAAAATCTATACGCAGTTAACGATAATATTTTCTATTTTTAGTGCGATGAGTTTTTTTGATACACCGATAGAATACTTGAAAGGGATTGGTCCGACAAAGGCGGATGTAATCAATAAAGAGCTTGGCATTTTTACATTTGGCGATTTTATTCGCCATTACCCTTTTCGATACATAGATAAAACACAATTCTATTCCATTTCAGATGTGAATATTGATTTGCCCTATATTCAATTTCGCGCAAAAGTTACCTCTAAACAAGTTGTTGGCGAACGTCGTGGGAAAAGGTTGGTGGCGATAGTGGAGGACGAAACTGGAAGTATGGAATTGGTGTGGTTTCAGGGAATAAAGTGGATTGAGAAATCACTCATTGTAGGCCAAGAATATGTAGTGTTTGGTAAACCGAATACATATGGTATGCGCATCAATATTGTTCATCCAGAAATGGAATTGAGTAAGGATTTTAAGATTGAAAATGCTACATCTCTGCAACCTGTTTACTCATCAACAGAAAAGCTAAAAACATTTTTCTTAGATTCTAAAGGCATCTTAAAATTGCAAAAGCAATTGATGCTACAAGCGGAACAAGAGATACATGAATTTCTTCCGCAAAATATTTTAGATAAATATAAAATGATGCCTCGTGCTGAGGCGATGAAAGAAGTCCATTTTCCTACAAATCCAAAACAATTACAACGAGCGCAAGCACGATTGAAATTTGAGGAATTGTTTCTCATTCAAATAAAATTATTACAAGCAAATAAGGGTAGAAAATTAAACACCAAAGGATTTATTTTTTCGAAAGTTGGAGAGATGTTTAATCATTTTTATAGCAATCAACTTCCCTTCGAACTTACCGATGCACAAAAGCGTGTGGTGAAAGAAATTAGAAGCGACACCAATACAGGTTTCCAAATGAACAGACTTCTACAAGGCGATGTAGGTTCGGGGAAAACAATTGTTGCACTACTAACCATGTTGCTTGCAATTGATAATGGTTTTCAGGCTTGTTTAATGGCCCCTACGGAAATCCTTGCCCAGCAACACTTTGCGGGCTTGTCGGATTTGCTGAAAGGCATGAACATCAACATAAAAATTTTAACAGGATCTAGTAAAACGAAAGAACGAAGAGAACTTTTAGAAGAGCTAGAAGCAGGTGAAATAAATATTTTGCTAGGTACTCATGCTCTAATTGAAGAACCAGTGAAGTTCAAAAATTTAGGCATGGTGATTATCGATGAACAACATCGATTTGGCGTAGAGCAACGCTCTAAATTGTGGAAGAAAAATGTGCAACCACCGCATGTGCTGGTAATGACGGCTACTCCAATTCCTCGCACGTTAGCAATGACTCTATACGGCGATTTAGATACTTCTGTTATCGATGAATTGCCAAAAGGTAGAAAGCCAATTGAAACCATACATCAGTACGAATCGCATCGGTTAAAATTATTTGGATTCTTAGAAAAAGAAATTGCAAAAGGCAGACAAATTTATATTGTTTATCCCTTGATAAAAGAATCGGAGAAGTTAGATTTATTGCACTTGGAAGCAGGATATGAAAGCATTGTAAAAGCATTTCCGATGCCAAAATATCACGTAAGTATTGTGCATGGAAAAATGAAACCGAAGGATAAAGATTTCGAAATGCAACGTTTTGTGAGGGGTGAAACACAATTAATGGTGGCCACAACTGTTATAGAGGTTGGCGTAAATGTGCCCAACGCAAGTGTAATGGTTATTGAGAACTCCGAACGTTTCGGCTTGTCGCAATTGCATCAACTACGCGGGCGAGTAGGAAGAGGAGCAGAGCAATCGTACTGTATTTTAATGACAGGAAATAAATTGAGTAGCGACGCTAGAACACGAGTAAGCACCATGGTGAAAACCAATAATGGTTTTGAAATTGCAGAGATTGATTTGCAATTGCGTGGCCCTGGCGATTTACAAGGAACACAACAAAGTGGTGTGCTCGATTTGCATATTGCCGACCTTGCCAAAGACCAAAAAATATTGCAAGAAGCACGCATCATGGCTCAAGAAATTGTAGATGTAGACCCCACCTTGCAACACCCATACTATACCGAATTACGAAAGTACCTTGCCGCTTCAGCAAAGAGCAGAGAAGCCTGGGGGAGAATATCCTGATTCGTGTGCTCTCCTCTCAACTCCCCTCAACTCCGCTCCGCTACGTTCGGGGACCTATTTTCGTTATGTTTTATTATTTTTACGATTTTTGGATTTATTATTCGAAATTCTTGTTGCTTCTTTTAAATTTTGCTTGCCACCTTTTATCAATGCTTCTTTTTTAATTTTACTCCAATTCTGAATTTGTTTTTCTCTATTGAATGCAAAATCAATTCTTTTGTGTTCTTCTATGTACACTAATTCTAATGGTAATCTTTTCTTGGTATAATTAGAACCTTTACCAGCATTGTGATCTATTAGTCTTTGCTTTAAATTTTTTGTACTACCAGTGTAATAGGTACCATCGGAGCATTTTAATATATAAACCCATCCCTTCATATCCGTTAATTTTTACGAATATATTGATTCAATTATCACAGGCAAAACATATTATATTCTTAATCTTTTTTCTAATTATAGCGATAAAAAGTGAAAGGGTCCCCGAACGAAGCGGAGCGGAGTTGAGGGGAGTTGAGGGGAGTTGAGGGGGCGAACCTGGTATGATAATCTTATAAAAAAGAATTGTATAATTGCATCATAACGCACAAAAATGAAACGAATTTTTATCATCTTATTTTTCTTTAACACGCTTGCTTTCGCTCAAACCAAAACCTTGAGCATGGAAGATGCATTTACAAACGCAGCATTAACGCCTCAAAATCTCAAGTATTTACAGTGGTTACCGAATGGTGTGCAATATTCTTATTGTGGCAAAAAAGATGGTGAAGAATGCTTGATCCTTTCATCAGCAAAAACCCAAAACGATACGATTTTGTATGCGGGTAAAATGAAAGAGAACGTAAAAACACTGCCAATTTTTACTTGGTTAAATGCAGAGGAACTGATGTATAATGATGGTGCTACTTATTTTGCGTACAACTATAAATCGAAAGTAGTAAAAACAAAATTGGTGATTAAAGAGAATGCTGCAAATACGGAATGGAACAAAGATAAATCGGCAGTAGCGTATACGGTTGATAATAATTTGTATTTCTCTAATAGCGAAAAAACAATTCCAATTTCTAATGAACCTAATACGGAAATTTTATTCGGACAAGCAGCGCATCGTAATGAGTTCGCCACAATGAAAGGAATATTTTGGTCGCCTCGAAATAATAAAATTGCGTATTATAAAATTGATCAAACCAATGTCGCTAATTATCCATTGGTAGATATAAGTGCTACCCCTGCGAAGTTGAGTAATATGAAGTATCCCATGGCTGGGCAAGCTTCTCAGGAGCTCAACGTTGGTGTGTACGACATCAACACGAATAAAAATATTTTTTTAGAAATTGATGGTGCAAAGGATCAATACCTTACTAATATTTCTTTTAGCAACGACGAAAAATTTATTTATGTAGCGGTGGTTACTCGTAATTACAACAACATGAAGTTGAATATGTACGATGCCGCAACTGGAGTTTTTGTAAAGACATTATTTGAAGAGAATGATGCAAAATATGTAGAGCCTAATAAACCGATGATTCATTTATCGAATGGAAATTTTATATGGCATTCTGAACGCGATGGATATCGCCATTTATATTTATTTGATAAGGACGGAAAATTAATTAGGCAGTTAACAAAAGGGAATTGGGTAGTGGTAGATTTCTTGGGGGTAGATGAAAAAGAAAAGTTTGGATACTATACTAGTACCGAAAATTCACCGCTCGAACGTCATTTATATGCAGTGGAAATTACCACAGGACTACATAAGAAATTAACTCAAGAAGAAGGGGTGCATATTTTAACCATGAATGCTGCTTGTTCAGTATTTATTGATGTATATAGCAATATAAAAACAGCAAGAGTAATAAATTTAAAATCGACGGATGGTAAAACTTCGAAAAATTTATTGACTTCTACTAATCCATTAAAAGAGCATGCTACTGGAGAAATTATTTTATCGACGATTAAATCAGCTGATGGAAAAACAGATTTATATACACGAATGTTTAAGCCAGCAAACTTTAATGCATCAAAAAAATATCCAACAATAGTATATGTGTATGGAGGTCCGCATATTCAATTGATTTCTAACTCTTGGTTAGGTGGAGCCAATTTGTGGTTTCAGTTGATGGCAGAAAAGGGCTACGTAATTTATACAGTAGATTCTCGAGGAACCATGTTTAGAGGAAGAGATTTCGAACAAAGTACCTTCAGGCAATTGGGAAAAGTAGAAATGGAAGATCAGTTGAAAGGTGTTGATTATTTAAAGTCGCTACCCTTTGTAGATACCAATAGAATTGGAATTCATGGCTGGAGCTTCGGCGGATTTATGACGACTTCTTTAATGAGCAGGAACAATAAGATCTTTAAAGTTGGAGTGGCAGGAGGGCCTGTAATAGATTGGAGTATGTACGAAATTATGTATACCGAGCGATATATGGATACCCCAGAAGAGAACCCAAGAGGATATGCAGATAATAATTTATTGAATTATGTGGATCAGTTAAAAGGGCGATTAATGATGATTCATGGGGCGAATGACGATGTGGTTGTTTGGCAACACAGCTTAAATTATGTGAAAAAATGCGTTGATAAAGGGGTGTTATTGGATTATTTCGCATACCCAGGACATAAGCATAATGTGCTCGGAAAAGACCGAGTACACCTTTATAAGACGGTTACTAGGTATTTTGATGAGCACCTTTAAGCACTAATTGTTGTTAAATCAAAAATATTAGCAAACACTTTTGGATTTTGTTAGTTTAGGTAATTATAAACCCAAGTGTAGCTTGTAACTAGTAGCTTGTATTAAATAACGAGCACACGAACAACGAGCACACGAGCACACGAAAAATGAGAATGGTTACCCCGCGTCCTTGGATGCAGTATTTATTAATTGCCGCAGGAATCTATAATTTATTATGGGGTGCAATTGCTTTTTTTGTGCCGAATTATTATTTGCAGCATTTAAACATCACATTCCCAAATGCTGTTTGGGTTATAAAAGCCATCGGTGTGATGGAAGTATTATTCGGTTTGGCATATATTATTGCGAGCAGAAAACCTTTCAAACATTGGCTTATTATTTTTATCGGATTTTCGGTGAAAACCTTAGCATCTCTTTTTTATTTCTATTACATGTACGTTGGAGTTTTGCCCGCTCATTTAACTAGCATGATTTTGGCAAACGATATTATTTGGTTACTTCCATTCGGAATTATTTTATATCAAACCTTCGAACATCACCAAAGCACTTGCGAGTTAGAAGCGTATGATATGAATCCGAGGAAATTAAAATCCTTAGAAAAAATTTATACAAACACTGGCGTTTCTTTGCAAGAGCTTACGGATAATAATCCTACGATGCTTGTATTTCTTAGGCATTTCGGCTGTCCGTTTTGTAGAGAAACCTTAAATGAGATTTCTAAAAATAGAGCACACATCGAAAAAGAAGGAACTAGAATTGTATTAGTGCATTTGGTTGATGAGAATAGAGCAGAAGAAATTGTTGCACAATATAATTTACAAGACATTCCTAGAATTGCCGATCCTGATAAAAAAATATACAAAGCATTCGGGTTACAACGCGGACGATTATCTCAATTATTCGGATTCAATGTATTAGTTCGCGGAGCAATTCATACCGTTTTAAATCTCAATCCACCACGTCCATTTATTGGCGACGGATTCCAAATGCCAGGCATCTTTGTTATACACAAAGGTATGGTAGTACAAACATTCAAACATACTAGTCTTGCCGATAGGCCAGATTATATTGAGCTTGCACGCAGTAGGTAAATGTGCAGATGTGGAGATTGTCATTGGTCCATCGTCTTCCGTCCTTAGTCCCTAGAATCAACTTTTCATGAGCACACTAGCACACGATCACATGAGCACACGAATAAGTTATACATTGACAAACCTCAACCTTAAGTAAACATTAACATATACTTTATATTCATAAAAATAATCTATATATTTACTTATAGTTTTAATTTGATGTATAATGAGAAATGCTAAATTATTGCTTTTAAAGCAAATAGACACTAAAATTGCTGAGTTTAGGGCGATTTCGAATGCAAAAAACTTAGAAGGAAGCTGGATAAAGTCGATTCGTACAACATTAAACATGACTTTGGAACAATTGGGTAATAAATTGGGGGTAAGTAAGCAATCGGTATTGCAATATGAGAAGAGTGAAGCAATGGGAACTATTTCTATTAAAAATCTCAGAGAAATAGGGAATGCAATGGATATGCAATTGGTGTATGGATTTGTGCCGATGGATGGAAGCTTGGAAAAATTGGTAGAGCGTAAAGCAACGGAATTGGCGCGGAAAATTGTGATGCGCACCCATCAGAATATGAAATTAGAAAGCCAAGAGAATAGCAGTAAGCATATAGACTTAGCGATAGAAGAGTTGAGGGATGAATTTAAAAGAGAATTACACAAATCGTTATGGGACTAAAACTAGAATACGCGCTCGGGCAAACACCGATAAGTGAGGAAGAGAAAGAAGGTTTGAAAATAAAGTCGATTAGTACCCAGAGCGAATTAAATCAGTTTGAGCAATTGAATATAGAGAAGGCCATGATATGGCTTATTCGAACAAAGATAAATCCACAAAAAATTCTGAACATTGAATTTGTGAAAGCACTACACCAGAAGATGTTTGGTGATGTTTGGGAATGGGCAGGAGAGTTCAGAAAAACTGAAAAAAACATCGGTGTAAGTTGGATTAAAATTCAGGAAGAGCTGAGCAAATTATTATCGGATACAACTTATTGGATAGAAAACAAAACCTATCCTGCTGATGAAATTGCGATTCGATTTAAGTACAGATTAGTAAGCATACATTGTTTTTCAAATGGCAACGGGAGACATTCCAGAGTAATGGCCGATATTATTATTCAACATATTTTTAATAAAGAAGAATTTACTTGGAGTAATTCTAATGGTAATGAACCCACAAAAATACGAGCAGAATATATTAATGCAATAAAGCTAGCCGATCAGGGGAATATGTTGCGGTTGTTGGGCTTTGCTCGAAATTAATGTGCCAATTAGCCAATATGCCAATCCCGATAAATCCGTGTCTGCAGAAATGCAGGGGGACAAGTACTGCAAATTTGTTATTTGCACATTTGCACATTTTCGTATTTACACATTGATTTAGGCTCAAAGAGCCACCCTGCTTTGCCGATTGCATCGTTGCCTAGGGCGCGAGCCCTAGGAACCAGAAACCCCAAGCACCTCCACCACATTGCGCCTAAAGGCGCAAGCAAGAATAAGTTATGTTTGGAAAATCATATCTATCCGATTAGCTTTAATAAAAAATATAATTCATTGCAAATGAAAGAGCAAATCCTTAATTTTATACAGATGGAATATTCTGAATACATAATTATAGATAAGGATGTTAGGTTTGGGAAAGCGATAATTAAAGGCACTAGAATCACTGTATTTGATGTGTTAAATTGGATGGCTAATGGTATGAATGTTTCTGATATTATTTCTTCATATCCAGAGTTAACAGAAAATCAAATTCGTGCATGCCTAGCATTTGCTGCTGATAAGGAGCAAAAGGCTAAAATCGCATCATGAAACTATTATTCGACCAAAACATTTCCTTTAAAATAATCAATAAAATCTCAGCCTATTTTCCAGAGGCAAAGCAGGTTGTAGAGTTGAATTTATATAATAGCACAGATTTAGAAATTTGGAATTATGCTAAAATTAATAGTTTTACAATAGTGACATTCGATAAAGATTTTTTGGATATTCAAAAGTTTAGAGGTGTTCCCCCTAAATTGATTCTATTAAAAACAGGTAATTCTACAACCGAAAGTTTAGCAAATTTATTATATAAGAATTATAATCTAATCCGCGATTTTTACTTAGATGATAATTTAGAATACCTGGAAGTGTTTGAATGAAATATGAATGAGATATTTTGTATTAACATCTCAGCATATTAATTCTCTTTCACAAACCTCCCCACTCCGAATTCTGTTTTTAGAATGTACATGCCAGGTTGTAATGAAGAAACATCTATACGGTTATCCGTGATTTCTACGGTTAGCATTTTTCTTCCATCCAAACTATATACATGTCCGTAGACCATAGTCATTCGTCCATCATTTTTTGTCTCTGGTCCTATGTCCAATATCCCATGTCCACTTACTGGATTCGGGTACAAATGCAAAACTGCACTCGGCTCTTTACTTGCGCTAATACCTGTAATTTCTGAAGTGCAAAAACTTGCTGCACAAACGGCACCTTGTTTTACAAGGCGAAGAATTGGAATACCATCTGATGCACGGAACCAAATGAGTTCGTCGTATACATTTGCAGTGGAAGTAATAAGCGTGCTATCTATTTGATTGGTGCGGATGCGATATACATTTTCATTTTTTCCGTCTGGTAATTTTAAAGTCCCAAACCCATCGTAAGTCCATTTTCTATAAATAGAGGCAGTAGGTGTTGTAGGGAAAGAGGGATGAGCATATTGAAAGCGATGAACCTTAACACTATCATTATAATTTAATGGGAAACTTAAATAAGGCAAACTGGGTTTATAAAAATAAGAGCTTACGGAATAAACTCCTTCCAAATACAGCGTATCGAAATCACTGGAATACGAATACGCAAGGTCTCTAGAAAATGTAGCTAAGGAATATTCGTTGATTTGCGACTTCTCGAAACCCGCATGTAGACTAGCACTCCCAGCTTGAAATTTATAAATGGCACTTGGAGTAGTCCACTGATAGGCACTGTAATCCCAAGTGTAATTATTGCCGGTTTTTACCACTTGCGCTTCGAAGGTTTCTAATACATACGCAAAAGAAGTGCGTGTAGAATCGCCAATCTGAAAACAATGGTTGTGTGTGAATGCAGGTTGAGCACTTGCGGATAAACCAATGATGCAAAGGGAAAGTGAAAAGAAGCGTTTCATATTTTTGAATGATGAATTAATTTGTACCAACTACCAGTTACCAGTTACCTAAGTCAAGTAAAATTAAGTCTTCTCACAGGGGAGGTCAATCCGTACTAGCGGGTATTTTTAGAATAGTGTATTCCAGTTATACATATGTTAATCAGGCAAATATCACTATTAATTGGTATTGATGAACTATCAAGGAAGAGCGAAATTAGTTCAACTTAAATATACTTTTATGAAACGAATTTCTATTACAGTTTTATTCTTATTTATATTGATGAGAGTAAACGCGCAGGATTTACATACAGCACCATCATTGCAACTAGGTTTAAGTGGCATTAGTTTTTCTAAAGGAACATTAGATGCTCAACTAATCGCTGAAATTATTGCAGAAAAACAGAGTGAAATACGAGTAAAGTTGGTGAAGAGTATGTTGTTAGAAAAAATTGGAGTAACCAACGGGTTGTTTTATGCGTATTTGGATTATACCATTGAAATTTTAACAAAGGAAAAGGATGAACAAACCAGAATAAAGAATTTACTAGAGAACACGGTAAATATTTCTTTTGTAGTGGGGTATACGGATTATTACTTACGAACTTTAAAAAAGGACTCTGAGCAATGGAATAACATTAAAAACTTAGCACTTACCTATTTTGTAGATGAACAGATTTTCGAAAAGGAAATAATTAGTTTAAAAGATTTCGCACGACCATTAAATAAAAAGAACACCAAAGATGATTTTATAATAGATGCTTCTACAGAAGAAAATAAAAAACGATCTAAATCAAATGAATTTGTTGGAGTGTTAATTGATTTAGTGGCTGAACAAATTAGGCAGAACGAGGAATTTAAATCGTTAGGAATTTTAAGGACCAATTATTTACAGCATTATGTAAATATGAATGCTTATTTATCATTAAAGAATGAGATAGACCAAACCAAACCAGAATTAAATGCAAGCCTTTTTAAAAGCTATGATTTATTAGTTAATCGGAAATTCAGTGTGTTGTTTGAACTTATAGATTCATTGAAACAGCAGCACATGAATGGTAAATTGAAAGAGCTTAATCAAGAACAATTCTTTTTAATTAAAATGGGAAGGAGTGAGTTAAGGGCACTATTATCATCAGCAAAGGAAGACTTATATAATTTAGATAAAAAGGAGCAAAAAAATTATGAGGAAGTAATTAAAGAAAGTTTAGACACTAAACTATTGAGTTCGGAGTCTAGTGGATTTGGAAGTGGAAGTTCTGAGGATGATAAAATTGATAAGCTACCTGAAGAAGAAAGGCAAAAACATTATATCACTTTATTTGATGAAGTAAGAAATTTTTACCCTGTTTATGCTGCAGCATTTAATAGAAGAGATAAGGCAGATTTAATCTTCGAGGATGTAAAAAATAACATAGAAACATATATAAAATATTACGGACTGATAAAATCTATTGCGAGTAAAGGAAAGGATTGGGAAGAATCATTGAAGTTAATTTCTAAAAACTATGTGATTATAAATGTGGATGATTTTACTAAGAATTTAAAAGAGCAATATGTGAAAGCGCGGTCTGATGCAAATATGTTAGCGCTAATGATTAAGAATGAAGCGGAAGCATTTAAAATAGTTAACTCTTTTATAGAGAATATAGAGTTTATTACGCTCAACAGATACGAATACATTCAAACGTATGAAGCTAAAATAAAACCAGCACTAAATAGGTTATCGGTTTATTCATTAGAATTTATGAATATGAACAGTACTTTGTTTAGCATATTGCATAGCATAGATTCGAGTGTAAAAGTTAATCTTCAAAAGGTAAACCTTAATACAGACTTATCTTTTATAGATGTATTTACAAAAATCGACGAATTTGATAAAATAGAAACTTACTCTGCAATCTTAAATCAACTATCGGATGTAGGCGATGTGTTTAGTGATGATAAAATGCGCAAATCGATAAACTTAATAGTAGGCTTTGTAAGAAGTTATATTAAATTAAGTAAGGATACCTCCGATAAAATTTATATTAATTTAGATGTAGAAGGGTTTTTAACAAGTTTGCAAAAATCGAACTACAATAAATTCCGACCATTAGAATTGATGTTTACTGTTGGAGCAAATACTACAAGTTTTCAATCTAAATACACGGAGAGCAACGATACCTTAAGTAGTTATTCTTTTATCGGAGAAAAAATCGGTTTTAAATACAAAATATGGGATTATAAATATTTGAATTCTTTTTCCAAAGGCGAAAGCTTTACATACAAATCATGGTGGAATTTATTTAGGGTTAACAGAATAACCTATTTAAGAAATGTAGCACCAAAGGAACCCGTAATAAGCGATATACATATACTAGCATACGGAACAGGATTGTTGTATAATTTAACCAATACAGGAACTACAAAAGGCTTTAATTCACCAATGTTGGCAGCAGGAATAGGAATTACGTTTTACAACGATTTAGATTTCAATATAAGTTATGGGAAACCACTCATTGGGAACGTAAGCTATTTCGATAAACGAAACCCAAGCTTTGTAAACATTGGTTTCGACATTCAATTTATAGAATATTACAACCGCCTAAACCAACGAAGAAAAAGCAACAAAGTGCAGAAGCAACTTTTAAATGCGATGTAATAATGAATGCATACAAGTTGATTTTAATTTTGAAATTATACATATAATTCAAGTAAGGAAAAATATACATTTTAGGTTATTGATAATTCTTTAAAAAAAATTTTAAAATTAGAATTCATGTTTTTTGAAAATTAATAACTTAATTTTCAATGGGTTAATTTATTAATGATGGATAATTACTAAATTATTTAGTAATTTGTGAAATATGTCAAAAAAACCAACTTATATTGATCTTTTTGCTGGCTGTGGTGGACTTTCTCTAGGACTTCATAATGCTGGTTGGAAAGGCTTATTTGCAATTGAAAAAAGCCCTGACGCATTCAAGACATTAAAACATAATCTGATTGACAATAAAAACCATTTCAATTGGCCATCATGGTTACCAAAGGAAAATATTGAGATTGATAAAGCTATTAACCTATATAAAGACAATCTAGAAAATTTGAAAAACAATGTAGATCTGGTTGCGGGCGGGCCGCCTTGTCAAGGATTTTCAATGGCAGGAAGACGAAATGAAAACGACCAAAGAAACAACTTAATCAAATCTTATATTGACTTCATAAAAATCATTAAACCCAAAATTCTGTTTTTTGAGAATGTTAAAGGCTTTACTATGGAGTTCAAAAAAAATAAAGACAAAGGCAAGGAATATTCATCATATGTTGAAAATGCATTAAATAGAGCAGGGTATTTTGTGAAAGGCGAATTGGTTAACTTTGGAGAATACGGAATTCCTCAAAAAAGAACTAGATTTATTTTGGTAGGTGTAAGAAAAGATTTAACAAATGCTTCAAAAGAATTAGCAGAAACCTTTTTCTCTACAATTAAAGAAAACAGACATTCTTTCCTTTCAGAAAAGAAGCTAACAGTTAATACTAATCTTAAAGACGCAATTTCTGATTTGTTAAAATCAAACGGTTTAAGAGAATCACCTGATACAAAAAGTTTTCAAGCCGGGACTTATTCTAAAATAAAAAGCTCTTATCAAACTTTGATGAGAGAAGGAGTTGAAAATAAAATTGCAGATAGCCATCGTTTCCCAAAACATCGACCAGACATAATTGAAAAATTTGATGTAATACTAAAGACTTGTAGAAAAAACAAAGACATTGATGCTAAGACTAGGGAACGTTTTAATATCAAAAAGCATACGATTATTCCACTTGACCAAAATGATAAAAGCCCAACCATAACAACTTTACCTGACGATTATATTCATTATTCTGAACCAAGAATTTTGACTGTAAGAGAATATGCTAGAATTCAGTCTTTCCCAGATTGGTACCAATTTCAAGGAAAATATACAACTGGTGGTAAACGTAGAACACAAGAAGTTCCCAGATATTCACAAATCGGAAACGCAATACCACCTCTTTTTGGTGAACAAAGTGGTTTGGTTTTAAAACAACTAATAAACTGATGGGTAAAGTTCACTTTCGTACAAACGCCTTATTAAAAAGCATTATTGGTAAAGACCTTATTACCGATGACAACATCGCAGTATTAGAGCTAGTGAAAAATTCTTTTGACGCTGGTTCAAAAAAGGTAGATATACTTTTTAAAAATGTTCTAAAAAATGACGATTCTGAAAAAATAAAATCTCCTACTAATAAATCTTCCAAATTAATAATCAAAGATGAAGGAATTGGAATGGCGGAATTTGATATTACTGAAAAGTGGTTAAACATTGCTTATTCTGAAAAAAAAGAAAAGAGGGAAGAATTTGGAAGAGTCCTAGCTGGGAATAAAGGAGTTGGTCGATTTTCTTGTGATAGGTTAGGACGATTTTTAACTATTTATACAAGGAAAAAAGGAGAACCTTACAATAAATTATTTATTGATTGGAAAGTATTTGAAAAGGAAGGGCAAATCGATTTCAATATACAAGATGTTAAATTTGAGATTGAAAACTTAAGTGAAAAAGATTTTATCTCAACAACAGGCTACACAAAGTTTGAAAGTGGAACAATACTTGAAATGGCATGTCTTAGAGAATATTGGCATGCAAACAAAATTGTCAGTTTGAAAAGGCAAATAGAAAGACTAATAAATCCAAATCAGGCTTTCAAAAAAAGTGAATTTGGAGTTAAAATAATTGCTCCTGAATTTATTGAGCATGATAAGGAACAAGAAGATTATAATAAAATCAACGGAGATGTAAAAAACAAAATATTTGAAAAATTAGATTTTAGGACTTCGAGCATTCAAGCTAAAATTGATGCGAAAGGAGAATTTATTATAACAACTTTACAAGATCGAGGCAATGAAATTTTTTTACTAAAAGAAAAAAACCTTTTTAGTCAGTTATCAAACATTGATATTTCAATTATCTATTTGAGTACTTATGCAAAAGCATATTTCACCAAGCAAACAGGAATTAAGTCAGTTGACTTTGGTTCAATCTTTCTTTTTATAAATGGCTTTAGAATCCCTCCATACGGCGACGATGGAGACGATTGGTTAGGAATGGAAATAAGGAAAGGGCAAGGCCACAGCAGATACCTTGGGACTAGAGAAGTTGTTGGTAGAATAGAGATAAATGATGATAAGGAGAAATTTAAAATAATTTCAAATCGGTCAGGGATTGTAAATGGTGTAGCGTTTCAACAATTAACAAGATCTGAACATCCTTTTGGTTTCTATTTTAAAACATTTAGAAGACTTGAGAGATTTGTTGTAGAAGGCATAAATTGGGATAGTTCTCCAAAAGAAAAAATAAAAGAAATTGAAAAAGATATTTATGATAAAAAATGGAATGTATCAAAAGAGATCTATATTGAAGATTCATTAACAAGAAACAAAAGAGTACTATCTGTTATTAATAACATTGTAGATTCTAAAAAAGGGGAAATTGTTGATTTGAGAATTAATGAAAATTTTGTAAAGCAAATTATAAATGAACAAACAGAAAGGGCTAAAACAGAATTAGAGAAAGTTTTAGGTACCATTAAAGAAAAGTCAAAGGAGTTAAGTCCAGAAATTATTTCCGATGTCTTAAGTAAGATTTCTCAAAACACAGATGATATAAAAGAATTTTCAAGCGTGCTTGTAAATTACTCGGACAAATCTAAAAAAGAAATTAAGGGTTTGAATCTTATTCATGACTCGCTTCAATCAAAATATTCTGAGTTGCTAAGACAAAAGGCGAAGTTAGAAGAAAAGTTAAGAATTGAAGAAGAAGCAAGGGAGAAAGCAGAAAAAGAGAGAAAAAGAATTGAAGAAGAATTAGAACTCGCTAAAGAAATAAATACGTACTTAAAAACTTCTTCACGTAGCCTAAGTGAGGATGCAAAGGGCTTAGTTCATAATATTAAGATAACTTCAAAGAAAATCAGTTCAAGCGTTGATAATTTATACTACAAAATACTAAATGGAAAAGCTAAAGAGATTGAAATTCTGGGTGCATTGAGTAATATTAAATTTCAAGCTGAGAAGGCGCTAAAAATTAGCAAGATAATTACAAGGTCAAATTTTAATACTGAGAAAAACGAACAAATTATCGATGTAGCAAAATATGTGGAACAATACATTGAAATCTATTCTGATATTTACGAGAAGAATGAATTAGAATTTGAAATATCTAATAAGAAAGCTTCTTTAATAAAGAAGACTAGTATTTTAGACATTTCTATTATTCTTGATGATCTAATTTCTAACTCGGAAAAAGCCAACGCAAAAAAAGTATTAATTGAAATGCTTAATCCATCAAAAGAAACTTTAAAGATTATTTTTTCAGATGATGGTAAAGGAGTTCCCAAAAAGTTTTTAGAAAACCCCGACCAAATATTCGAGCTGGGAGTTACAACCACTGATGGTTCAGGAATTGGTTTAAATTCGGTTAGAACTGCTTTGAAATCTCTAAAAGGAACAATCGAATTTGTTGGAAATGGCAAAAAACTAAAAGGTGCTTGCTTTGAAATATTAATTAATTAGAAATGAACAAAAAATGTATTATAATTGATAATGACGACCAAACCGAAGAAATAAAAAAACTTGTTCGGGATGCAAAAGCTAAAGGAATTTCGATAGAATGCGAGCAATTTAATGTTGGTAGTACATTTGATAATGAATTATTATCAGAGGGTACAATTGATATTAATAAAGTAGTTGCAGAGTATAAAAAACGTTTTAGAGGCCAGACATTTCACCTTGCAGCATTTGATTGGGACTTAAGTGATCCGAAAATAGACGGTATTGAATTGATGCGTCAGTTAACTCATCATAGGATATTTAAAAATACACCTAAACTTTTATATTCAGGATTGTTAGAAGATAAACTTTCTTCAAAGCTTGATGATTTCAAAAATGGTGATTTAACGAAAGGCGAGCTGTTAGATAGGGTTAAAACATTAATTAAAGCAGATATAAAAGATTTTGTTGCAAGAGAAACATACGAGAATGATATTATTAGAATACTTGGAGGAACTGATGAGACATTAGATTTAATTATTGAAGATGAATTGTGCAAATTTCCAGAATTTATTTTTTCGAATAAATTCGTTAACGCTAATTTTAATGGAAAAAACTTTTTAGAAATTGCAAAAATGGTAGAAGAACACGATGGCTTAAGAAATGACTTTAAGAAAGAGCTAATTCAGCAAATCATAGCCTATTTAACAGAAAAGATTTGAAATGCAAGAAAAGAAAATTCTTATAGTTCATCCATACGACAAAACAACTCAATTCTTAGATCCTATCAAAGGAGGATTAAATTCAAGTTTTGAAAGCAATTTGAATATTATTAATGTTGAGACCAATGATAAAGCTCACAAAGATTGCTTAGAAGCCATAAGTAACCACTCAAATGATGGGCTAATTGTTTTTTTAGGCCATGGCCGCAGCGATTTGTTATACGGCAGTAAGGGAGATGAATATTCACCAACTGTTGAATACGAAGAGATTTCAAAATTCCCAGATTTGTACTATTTTAATGAAAGTTTTATTTCTAAGAGAAATGCAGACGTTTTTAAAGGTAAAAAGGTTTTTTGTTTAGCCTGCAATTCTAATGATGAAATAGCTCAATATGCAATCGAGAGTGGAGCCAGAACTTTTTTAGGTTTTGGAAATATTCCAACTTCTTCAGCGGAATTTGCAGCTGATGGTGTAGTTGATGTAAGTCCAGATATTGTCAAAGAGATGAAAACTGAATTAAATTATATTATTAAAAGAAGCATAGAGTATAGCATTTATAACAACTTTAATTTTGAACAACTTAATCATACCATACATTTTATTGTTAACCAAAAGATTTCAGAATGTTTAATAGAAAAAAAGGAATTTCAGGGCCGTCATATATTAGCGGATTACTTGTATTTTTTAAAGAAGGAAATTATAATTTTAGGAGATAAGCACGCTAAATTAATTGATATGATAATATAATAGATTATTCACACTATCCTTTTTTCTCAATTCTATAATATTAATATATATTATATTGCTATCCTTGTAAAGGCTTTTTATTATATACAATTCTATTAATAAGTATTAAAACTATTTTCTAAGATTAAACATTTGAACACGATGTAATAATTGATTTTGTTAATTTAGAATCTCAATCTAACCTGCAAATTCAGCTTAATATATAGCTCTCCATTTTCTTCGTAGATAGTTCTAAATTCATGCCGTGTGCTACTTGCGGTTTCTAGTTTTGTATTGAAGAAAAGATAATCTTCAAAAATATTTTTGTTATAAATGTGGTAACAGACAATATCTCCATTTTCTTTAATAAAAAGATATCCTTCATTTGCTTCACATTTCCCATCCCACACTTTATTAGGCAACATCCCATTCGCCAATTCTTCAAGGAATCGTTTTAGTTTGTATTCATAAAAGTGCTGAGAATTCGTGTAATTATACCCGAGTGGATTTTCTTTTTCTAAGATTTGCGTTAACTCAGCTATAGAATTTATGTTATTCAAATAAGAATGAAGCACTAGCTCAGCCATAATCTTTGGTAAGAAACTATCTATTAAGGTCAGATTGCATTCGAAGATTTCATTACTTATTTTTTCAAATTGAATTTGTGCTTCTTTATTTTTTATGTTCGAAACTTTATAAATGAAATTTGTATTCTCTTCAGCATTTAATAAAACGGAATTGGTATTAAAACGGTTTGAAGATTCTGAATAGCGCATAATGCAAAATGTTTGAAATGCTCATTCAAATTTACCTGTTTTATCCAAATCCAATAAGAATAAGGTATTCTGACTCTCCGACCTTCCGATCTTCCGTCCCGATTTATCGGACGAGCACACGAGCACACGACAAACGAGCACACGATCACCTCAGTTCGTCGATATTTTTAGCCCATCCGTCTCATTTACTTGTTTCCAAGATACTATTGGTATTCATTTGTGCGTATTGCGCTAAATGTATATGAAAAAACAAGTCCAGTCTATACTCGTCCACTCAATTTCTTGGTTAGTACTGCTAATAGTGCCATTTTTTATTTTCCCCAATGCCAGAAACATGCCTGGTGGTCAGGACATGCCCTTTCGGTTTATACCAATTATTATAAATGGAGCATTTTTAATTGGACTGTTTTATTTGAATTATTATGTGCTGATTCCGCGTTTTTATTTCAGAAAAAGATACTGGATGTATTTTTTAATTTGTGCACTTAGTATCCTGTTGATATTAATAATTCCACATCTATTATTCAGTGCATTTGGCAAAATGCCTCCTCCTAGAAACGTTATGCCACAACTTCCTCCCTTAAGGAACGGAAGTGTACCTTTTGCTATTAGAAATACGCTGTTAATGTATATGATTGCTTTTTTTGCATCCATCTTTTTGCGCGTAAACAATCAATTGAAAATTTCTGAGCAAGATATTTTATCGTCTAAATTATTGTATTTGAAATCTCAAATAAATCCACATTTTTTGTTTAATACCCTCAATAGTATATACTCTGTGGCAATTAGCAAAGCCCCTGAAGTGGCAGAAATGATAGAGAAATTATCGGGTATGATGCGTTATACCTTACACGATACTCAAAAAGATTTTATTGAACTAAA
>CALRIM020000021.1:0-24766 GCA_943360385.1 Rhizobium sp. Q54
ATCCATCGTAAATATTAGGTACTGCTCTATCTAGAATTACGTATGAAGCGTACTCCAAAAACCAATTCTCGTATAAACCATTTATCGGAATAACATTATGATTCAAACCTTCCTCTTCTGGGCGATTTAAGTACTCGCGTTCATCCTGCGGTTTGTATTCTATTTTCTCTTTCTTTGCCACTCTTTTGTTAATTATAAATTACAAATTTTAAATTATAAATTAGTCCTTATCTTTTGCTGAGATCGACGTCCTCGTCGATCCTTTTTCGTCGGACGTAGACGTCCGACACAGCGTCAATTAAACTTTTCAAGCTGAGATCGACGTCCTCGTCGATCTTTTTTCGTCGGACGTAGACGTCCGACACAGCGTCAATTAAACTTTTCAAGCTGAGATCGACGTCCTCGTCGATCCTTTTTCGTCGGACGTGGACGTCCGACTCAGCGTCACTGCCTCTATTCTTCTTCCAAGTCCAACGCCTCCACTGCTTCGGCAGTTTCAATAACATCTTTTTCTACCTTCAGGTTTTTAACAATAAACTCTTGTCTTGCTGGTGTGTTTTTTCCCATAAAGTAATCGAGCATTTGCAACATCTTACTTTCTTTAGAAATAAATACTGGGTCGAGGCGGATATCTTTACCAATAAACAACCCAAACTCTTCTGGAGAAATTTCTCCAAGCCCTTTAAATCGAGTAATTTCCGAACGTTGACCAAGTTTCGTTAATGCATTTCTTCGCTCCTCATCCGAATAACAATAAATCGTTTCCTTTTTATTTCTCACACGGAATAATGGAGTTTGTAAAATATAAACATGACCAGCTTTTACAATATCTGGGAAGAACTGTAAGAAGAAAGTCATCATTAACAATCGAATGTGCATACCGTCCACATCGGCATCGGTAGCAATTACAATATTACTATAACGTAAGTTTTCAATTCCATCTTCAATATTTAAAGCATGTTGAAGTAAATTGAATTCTTCGTTTTCGTACACAATTTTTTTCGTTAATCCGAAACAGTTTAATGGCTTTCCCTTTAAACTGAATACTCCTTGTGTTTCTACATCTCTCGATTTGGTAATAGACCCACTCGCAGAATCTCCCTCGGTAATAAACAAGGTAGTGTCGAATCTGCGTTCATGTTTTTCATCATCTAAATGAACTTTACAATCGCGTAATTTTTTATTGTGAAGTGCTGCTTTTTTTGCACGTTCGTTTGCTAATTTTTTTATACCAGCAATTTCTTTACGCTCACGCTCCGATTGCATAATACGCTTAAGCATGGCATCTGCTGCATCCGAATGTTTATGTAAATAATCATCCAAAGCTTTTTTCACAAAATCGTTAATCCAGTTCCTAATACTCGGACCTTCTGGTGCTGCATTAATAGAACCTAATTTTGTTTTTGTTTGCGATTCGAAAACTGGTTCTTGAATTCTTATACTGATTGCTGCAACTATAGATGCTCTAACATCTGTTGCATCGAATTCTTTTTTGAAAAACTCCCTTACCGTTTTTACTACGGCTTCCCTAAACGCTGCTTGATGCGTACCCCCTTGTGTAGTGTTTTGCCCGTTTACGAACGAATAATATTCCTCTCCATATTGATTGTTATGCGTCATTGCAATTTCAATATCTTCTCCTTTTAAATGGATAAGCGGGTAACGAATAGTATCGTCTGTTTTACGATCTAGCAAATCATATAATCCTCTTTGAGATGCAAATTTGTCTCCGTTAAACACTATGGTTAGGCCTGCATTCAAATAGGCATAATTCCATATCATGTTTTGAATAAATTCAGGAATATATCTATAGTGTCTGAAAATGGTATCGTCGGGATTAAACGTGATAGAGGTACCATTTCGTTGAGTAGTGGCCTCTTCTTTATGATCTTTAATTAATACTCCTCGTTCGAATTCTGCCGTTTTTGTTTTACCATCTCTATACGATTGAACTTTGAAATAGCTCGACAAAGCATTTACCGCTTTCGTACCTACCCCATTCAATCCTACCGATTTTTGGAAAGCCTTAGAATCGTATTTACCACCTGTATTGATTTTCGACACACAGTCTATTACCTTCCCTAAAGGAATACCACGACCATAATCTCTCACAATAACTTTATGGTCGGTAATAGTTAACTCTACGGTTTTTCCCACTCCCATCACAAACTCATCGATAGAGTTATCGATAATTTCTTTTAGCAAAATATAAATACCATCGTCGTGGGCCGAACCGTCGCCCAACTTTCCAATGTACATCCCTGGACGTAAGCGAATATGCTCTTTCCAATCGAGGGATTTTATGTCGTCTTCGTTGTAATTACTCATTTTCTTTCTAGTATCGAGTATCGGGTATCGGGTATCGAGAAAAGGAAATTATTTAATTGAGAAATTATCTAATTTACCCGCTACTCGATACCCGCTACCCGATACTCCTTAGTGCAAAGCTAAAAATTATAGCATTTTTTCAATACAAAAGATATCAACAGGGTTGTTGAATATAATCTACTGATTTACAAGGTCTCGCACAACAACACTGGCGCAAGTGATGCCAAATGCTGCTGGCATATATGAAATTGTGCCAATTACAGATTTCTTCGGGAATGCTTTTGGAGTCTCGAAAATACGTGATTGGTCTGCCGCTTCTGGAGAAAAAACCACCTTAAATCCTGAGTTAATACCATGTTTTTTCAAGCGTTTTCGAACATATCTGGCAAGGTTGCATTGGTAAGTTTCTGAAATATCAATGACCTCTATTTTCGTTGGATCGAATTTACCACCTGCACCCATCGAACTTATTAATGGAATTTTTAAATCAAGACATGCCTTAATAAAAAACACTTTTGGAGAAAGGGTATCTATACAATCTACCGCATAATCGAATTTTTGCGATTGAAGTATTTCAATTGTTCTCTTGTCTTTTATAAATTCTGGAATTACCGTTAATTCAATATCCGGGTTAATATCTTTTATTCTTGCAGCCATTACATCTGCTTTCAACTGTCCGTCTGTAGAAACTAAAGCAGGTATTTGTCGGTTCCTATTACTCGCTTCCACAACATCGGCATCTACAATGGTCATTTTGCCAACACCCGATCGTGCAATCATTTCGGCACAAATTCCACCTACTCCTCCAAGCCCTACTACCAATACATTGGCAGAAAGCAAGTTCTGTACTTTCTCTTCACCCATCATTACTTCTGTACGCGATAGCCAAGTTGGAATTCCCATAGTTTATTTAATTTTCGACAAAAATAGAAAAAATTTAATTCTGAAAAACAGATTGAGCATTGAGGTGAATTTTATCACGTAATTCATCAAAATCTATATCTAAAACAGATGCTGCTTTTAAATACACTTCTTCTATATGGATAGGCATTGTATCTGTTTCTAAGAGTATCTGTTCAGAAGGAATTAGTTCAAAAATATTAGTATTGAAATTTTCCCTGAACAATTGTTTTCCGAAAGAGAAATATATATTGTCTGACAGTAAGGTTTTTGTTATCTCTACATTGCCTGTATACTGATGTAAAATTACAGGAACAGTACACGATTTTAATAATGGAATTAAATCATGATAAGCTCGCACACAATGTATAATTAAGGGTTTGCGCAAGCTCTCTGCCAGCTCTTTATGTTGAATGAAGATTTTAGTTTGAAGTTCTTTATCTGTTTTTATAAAATAATCCAATCCACATTCACCAATTGCCAAACAGTTTTTATGCAGTGCCGTTGAGTGAATTTGGGCCATGCCCAATTCAAAATTCCGCTGAACATCCCAAGGATGTATGCCTACCGAAAATTTATAATTTAAATTACTTAATTGAGAAAAGGTTAAATGATGGAACGCATTTCGAATAAAGGCAACATCATCATCTAAATATTTTTTGTGAGTATGAGTATCGAAATATGTAAAGGGAGTACCCAATTATATATAAGATTTCATTGTTTCCAAAACATCATCCATGTCTACAGGCTTCGGGAAATACTCATTCATTCCAGCCGAAACTACTTTAAGCTTTGCTTCCATGGTCATATCACCTGTTAATGCAAAAATGGGAACACCTTCATAGGTGCGAATCTGACGAATAATTTTCGTAGCCTCAATTCCATCCATATTTGGCATATGAATATCCATCAATATAAAATCGTATTTCTGAAAAGCATTATGAATTAAATCGATGGCCTGTATTCCATCGTAAGCCATATCGGTAACAAAACCGCAAATAACAAAGGCCCTTTGAGTGGTAAACTGAATTATTTTGTCGTCATCGACACATAAAACTCTTAGTGGTCTTTCTTGGTTTCTTTTAATAAAAAAATCCTTTAACTCTTGCTTCATGCTAGTTTAATATTTGTCCATAAAATTAGAAGTAGAGCGTAATTCTATTACTATAAATATATATAGTAATACTATAAATACAAAATAAGGTAAAAAAATTACTGCGGGTCTATATTAACAATTTGAATATTAGAATAATAAAATCTGATGATATCCTTATAAAATATGCCTAATTGAGCCATTCTAATGGAACCTTCTTGACACATCCCTACTCCATGTCCGAATCCTCTGCCCTTTAAAATAACCTTGTCCTGACTATCCACCACGTCAAAAAAAGTAGACTTTAACTTAAAATCGGTACGAATATCCTCGGTCGTAACACTACAACAAGGTAAAATAGTGATCCTGTTTGCTAAACTAAACTCACATGGATTAGAAGTAGACTTACCCGATTTTGTACTTAAATAATTCAGCCATTTTTGCTTATCAATTTCTTTTGTCCAGGTCGCTTGCTTGGTATTAATGCAAAATGTATCTACAACAGATCTTAGGTAACTTCGTTTTTTGGACCAAACATCTTCGGAATTTACCGTTTCGCCTCCACAATTTGCATGAAACACTGCTTCAATTAAATCGCCATTTTCATCTTGTATCACCTCATAAAAAGTAGAATCTACCGCGGGTAATATCATACTATTAAATCTAGCCTTCCCATGGTAAACTTGACAATGAACTTGGTCACATAATTCAAATCCTTCTGCTTTGTGTCTATCAATATGCTTGAGTGCATATGTCCTAGAAATTACGGCTTGCACTTTTAATAGTTGATCATTTTTAACATTCCCTATTTCCGATTCTATAACCCCGGCAACATAATGATTGAGTTCCACAATATTGATAATAGAAAGTTCACCATCACTACTTGTAAACGAAATTTCATCAGGATAATAAGATGTTTTTACTGAAGGCAATAACATTTGTACTTTAAAATACGGGTGGTCTTCTTGCGTAGAAAAATCAATGTTTTTGTATGTTCCAAGAAGATCTCCATTTTTACTTATAGAGCACTTCGAACCAATTGCATTCACCACTATTACATCACCTTCTGAGGCACGAATTATTTTTTCGTCATCTAAATTTATTGAATAGTTTCCAGTAAACGCATTCAAGATTACTTTACGAGGGTTGTATTGCGACCATATTTTTATATGCACATTTTTTGCAAACAAAGAACTGCATAAAAATAAAAGGAAAAATATGTTCAGTATTTTTTTCATTAAAACTATTTAATAAAAGCAACCATAGAAATGGCAGCTCTTGCCGACGCCCCAGCATCACCTACTCTATTTAGTAATTCATTATAATTAGATAACATGATCTCCCTTTCCGATTTTCCATTTTCGATTTTCGATAATTCTGCAACAATCGCATCAGGAGTACAATCATCTTGAATTAATTCAGTTACCACTTTCTCATCCATAATTAAATTTACAAGTGAAATGAATTTAATATCAACCAATAGCTTTGCGATTTTTACCGATAAGGCATTTGCTCTGTAACACACTACTTGAGGCACACTAAACAAAGCTGTTTCTAAAGTAGCAGTTCCAGATGTAACCATTGCCAGCTCTGCATTTGCTAGAATATCGTATGTTTTTCCGAAAATAATTTTAAAGTTATTTAATTCGAATTTCGAATAATAAGATTCAGGTAAATTTGATGCCCCGGCAATTACAATTTGATACTTGGAAAAATATTTTGCTGCGGTTAACATCGTTGGCAAAATCTTATCGAGTTCCATTTTTCTGCTCCCTGGTAAAATGGCAAGTATAGGTCGCTCATCTAAATTATTATTCAACCTAAAATTTTTATCGTATTGATAAATGGAAATAGCATCTTTTAAAGGGTTTCCTACATATTCTACTTCGTAATTATATTTTTTGAAAAATGCAGTTTCAAAAGGTAAAATAGTATATAATTTATCGATGTATTTTTTTATTTTGAAAACGCGCTTTTTATTCCAAGCCCAAACTTTTGGAGAAATGTAATAAGCTGTTTTCAGTCCGATGGATTTTGCAAATTCTGCGATTCTCAAATTGAACCCAGGGAAGTCAATCAGTACAACTAAATCGGGTTTGTAATTTTCGATATCCAATTTGCACTCCTTCATATTTCTAGAAATTGCGCGAATATTCATAGCCACCTCTACAAAACCCATAAACGACATTTCGGAAATGTGTTTTACAAGTGTTGTATTGGGTAGTGCAGCCATACGGTCGCCACCAAAAATTCTAAACTCAGCAGAAGGGTCGTTTTTCAGTAACTCTACCATTAAATTAGAACCATGTAGGTCGCCCGATGCTTCTCCTGCAATGATATAGTACTTCATTTTCTGATTATAAAAATCGCAAATAACAATGCGTAAATAAATGTGCTCATTAATATTCCGCGAGCCAAATTATCTTTTTCTGCCTTTATGGCGAATCTAAAAATGATAACATTTATTGCGATGCAAATAATGTAAAAGAAATTTGGGCGAAGTGTATGTTCAAACTGTTTTTGAAGCATATCTCCAAATATATATGACAGTAGAGGCAATGCAGTACCATACAACATCCCTAAATAAAATTTATCTTTTATCTTAAAGTTCATGTTCGAAATCCCAGTTTTTTAACACAGGTATAGTTTGATAGGCAGTAAAATCGAATTGAACAGGAACTACCGAAACATAATTGTTGTTCAATGCCCATTCGTCTGTATCATCTCCAACATCGTTTAGAGAAAATTTACCAGTAAGCCAATAGTATTTGCGTTTATGTGGATCCAAACGCTCATCAAATTCTTCTTCGTATTTAGCGACTGCCTGACGACATACTTTAATTCCTTTTATCTCTTCCGCAGAATTTACCAATGGGAAATTTACATTTAAAAGTGAACCTTTTGGCAAGCCATTTTTTAACAATTGCTTAGCAATAACTAGAACATATTTCTGCACAGGACTAAAATCTGCATTGGCAGAAAAATCGCAATATGAAAATCCAACAGAAGGTATACCTTCAATTGCACCTTCCATTGCTGCAGACATTGTTCCAGAATAAATTACATTGATAGATGAATTGGAACCATGATTAATTCCAGAAACCAACAAATCTGGTTTCTTATGTAAAACTTTATTTACTGCAAGTTTCACACAATCTACAGGAGTACCTGAACATTGAAAAGAGCGTATCCCTTCATATAAATCAACCTCTTCTAAACGCAAAGGTTTAGCAATAGTGATGGCGTGGCCCATAGCCGATTGTGGACTATCTGGAGCCACGATAATAACATCCCCCAATTCTTTCATGAGGTAAGCCAAAGTTTGAATGCCTTTGGCTGTAATTCCATCATCATTTACAACAAGGATGGTAGGTCTTTCATTTTTCATTACTGCGAAAATATGAAAAATTACTTCATCCTTGTCTATAAAGTACTAGCTTATGCGGTTGTTTTTAATGTCGTCAACAACAGTTGGGTCTAATAATGTAGAAATATCGCCTAAATTCTCCGTTTCGCCTTCTGCTATTTTGCGTAGTATTCTGCGCATAATTTTACCCGAACGAGTTTTAGGCAATCCTTTTACAAACTGAATATTATCTGGGCGTGCAATGGCTCCAATGATGCGTGCCACTGTCATTCCGATATCCCTACGTCGTAAGTCTTCATCATGGGTATCTTCTTCAAAAATTACATACGCATAAATACCTTGCCCCTTAATTTCATGTGGGAACCCAACCACAGCTGATTCCACAACTCCGGTGTGTGAATTAATTGCATTCTCTACTTCAGCAGTACCGATACGATGCCCAGAAACATTTATTACATCATCTACACGACCCGTAATTCTGTAATTACCATCTTCATCTCGAAGGCATCCATCACCTGTAAAATAAAGGTTCTCGTAAGTTGCAAAATAATTTGTTCGACAACGTTCATGGTCGCCATAAGTAGTCCTAATCATTCCTGGCCATGGGAATTTAATACATAAATTTCCATTTACTCCATTCCCTACAATTTCATTTCCACTTTCATCAACTAAGATAGGTTGTATACCAGGTAAAGGAAGGGTAGCGTGAGCTGGTTTCAGTGGGGTTACATTTGCAATAGGCGAAATCATAATTCCACCTGTTTCTGTTTGCCACCATGTATCTACAATTGGGCAACGTTTTTGCCCGATATTATCGTTATACCAATGCCAAGCTTCTTCATTTATTGGCTCTCCAACAGACCCTAAAACTCTAAGCGAATCTAAATTCTTTCCTTTTACAAAATCCAATCCAGATTGCATTAAAGAGCGAATTGCAGTTGGGGCAGTATATAAAATATTCACTTTAAATTTCTCAACTATTTCCCACATTCTACCTGCATCTGGATAAGTTGGAACACCTTCGAACATGAGGGTTGTAGCGCCTTGAGATAACGGGCCGTAAACAATATAAGAGTGCCCTGTAATCCAACCAATATCAGCTGTACAGAAATATATTTCCTTCGGTTTATATTGAAAAACATTACTAAATGTATAACCAGTATATACCATGTACCCACCACAAGTGTGCACAACCCCTTTAGGTTTGCCAGTAGAGCCTGAGGTATATAAAATAAAGAGTTCATCTTCTGCATTCATTTCTTCAGCTGGGCAATCATATTCGTGCAGGGTTTCCATTTTTTTCATTTCATCTTCCCACCAAACATCTCTTCCTTTTATCATCGATACAGGCATGCGATTACGTGTAAGTACAATTACTTTTTTCACAGAATCGCATTGCATCAATGCATCGTCGATTACAGATTTCAATGGTATCTCTTTATTCCCACGGAATGCACCATCTGCAGTAATTACATGAGTACATTTTGCATCTTTAATTCTATCAGCAATAGATTGAGCAGAAAAACCACCAAAAACAACCGAATGAATTGCTCCTAAACGAGCACAAGCCAAAACTGCAATTGCTAATTCTGGAACCATTGGCATGTAAATACAAATTCGATCTCCACGCATCACTCCATTGTGCTTTAATACATTTGCAAATAAAGAAACTTGATGGTGAAGTTGCTTATAGGTAAGCACTCTATGATGTTCCTGTGGATCATTCGGTTCCCAAATAATCGCAGGCTGATCCCCTCTTTCTGCTAAATGACGATCTAAGCAATTCTCTGTAATATTTAATGTTGCGCCATCAAACCATTTGATGTAAGGCTCTTTGAAATTCCAATTCAATACCTTATTCCATTTTTTCTTCCATGAAAATTGAGAAGCAATATCCGCCCAAAATTCCTCTGGTTGTTCCACCGATTGTTTATAAACTTTGTGGTACTCTTCTAATGATTTAATTTGAAAATCCATCTTTATTAATATGTTAATGTGATAATATGTTAATGTGTTAATGCGTAACTCGTAGTTCGTAGTTCGTATCTCGACATAATACGTAATACGTTATACCTAATACGTAATACGTAATACGTTATACCTACTTCCCTTTCCTAATTCCTAATTCAATAAGCCTTTCCTTAATCTCCTCCAATATCGCTGGATCGTCAATGGTTGATGGTACTACAACCGTTTCTCCATCGGCAATTTGTCGGATTGTTTTTCTTAAAATTTTCCCAGAACGTGTTTTAGGTAAACGGCTTACCAATACTGCCGTTCTGAAATAGGCTACCGCACCAATTTGATTCCGAATATGTTTTACCAATTCTTCTTCCACTTCTTTTTCATTTCTTGGGTGACCATCTTTTAAAATAAAAAACCCTAAAGGTCTTTGCCCTCGAAGTTCATCGGCAATTCCAACTACAGCACATTCGGCAACATCTGGATGAGCTGCCACCATTTCTTCCATTTCTCCTGTAGATAATCGATGTCCAGATACATTAATTACATCATCTACTCTACCCATAATATAGAAGTATCCTTCTTCATCACAGTAACCACCATCGCCGGTAAAATAATAGCCCGGCAGTTGATCTAAATAAGAGGAAACGAATCGTTCGTGCTCTCCCCATAATGTTGTTAAACAACCTGGAGGCAATGGTAATTTTATGGCAATAAATCCTTCTGAATTTCTTGGAACTTCTACCCCTTCTTCATTCAACACTTTTATATCGTACCCACAAACTGCTTTACTTGAGGAGCCAGGTTTTATTGGTAATAGCTCTATTCCTGCCATATTAGAAATCATTGGCCAACCCGATTCTGTTTGCCACCAATGATCTACTACTGGAACCTTCGTTTTTTCGTGTATCCAATGATAGGTTGCAGGGTCGCACCGTTCTCCTGCTACAAAAATAATTTTGAGTGATGATAATGTATAGTTAAGCAATTCTTTGCCTTCTGAATCTTCTTTTTTTATTGCTCTAAAAGCTGTTGGTGCTGCAAACAGAAGTGAAACTTTATACTCTTCTATTATTCTCCAAAAACTTCCAGCATCAGGTGTTCTTATTGGCTTGCCTTCATACACAACAGTAGTACATCCCATTAATAAGGGCGCATAACAAATGTATGAGTGACCTACCACCCAACCTACATCAGACGCTGCCCAAAAAACATCATTTTCATTTATATTATAAATCTTCTCTAAACTATAATGCAACGCAACTGCATAAGAACCCGTATCGCGAACGATACCTTTCGGTTTACCAGTTGTACCCGAGGTGTAAATAATATACAAAGGGTCAGTAGATTTCATTTGTACATAAGATGCTGCGTGAGAATGAACGGTTAATTTATGATACTCATCAAACTCAATATTGGCAACATCTGCATGATGTGGGCGCTTCACTAAAATTGTGCTCTCTGGCTGATGAAAAGCTAAATGATACGCTTCTTCCACTAATGGTAAATAAGGAATTAATTTATCAAACTCCATTCCATAACTGGCCGTAATTAAAACTTTTGGTTTTGCATCATCAATACGTACTGCTAATTCGTGTGCTGCAAATCCACCAAATACAACGGAATGTATAGCACCAATTCTTGCACAGGCAATCATTGCAATTATAGCTTCCGCAATCATTGGCATATAAATAATTACAGTATCTCCCTTCTCAACATTTTTAGATTTCAAAACACCTGCAAATTCAGAAACCTCTTTTAATAATTCATTATAAGTGTACTTCTTTTTGGTATTCGTAACGGGTGAATCGAATATTAACGCGACCTTATCTCCCTTCCCATTTTGAACATGGTAATCTAACATCATGTAGCTTATATTACATGTACCATCCTCATACCACTGATGGTATCCATTTTCTGCAAACGAGGAAATTATTTCTGGCTTTTTAAACCAAGGGATCCTATCTGCTTGTTTTGCCCAGTATCCATTGGGATCTTGAATGCTCTGGTTGTATTCGTTTTGGTATTCCATGTTTGGTAATTTGTAACTTGTTGCTTGTTGCTTGTAACTAGTAGCTAGTCCCGATAACTATCGGGATGAGAACCTCCATTAATTCATATAACGTAATACGTTGTACGTAATACATAATACGTTTTACGTTATTCTTTATTCAACAATGTATTTATCTGCTCCAGCAAAGTTCTAGTAGAAAAGGGTTTCACCATGTAAAGATCCGCCCCCATTTCATAACCAAAATTTACATCTGCTTCTCTGCTTTTTGCTGATAAGAAAATAACCTTTACGCTTTTAGTACGTTCGTTTTTTTTGATGTATTCGCAAATAACATATCCATCCACATCGGGCATCATAATATCTAACAGTACTATATCTGGAACAGTATCTTCAATAATTTCCATGGCTTCCATTCCGTTTCTGGCAACCAACACATCATATCCATTTTTTACTAATAAAAATTCCACTGATAATAAAATATTCGGATCGTCGTCTACAATTAAAATCTTCTTTGTTGTTTTCATGTTAATTCAATGGCAATTGTATAATAAATTTAGCACCCCCAAGCGGACTCTCTTCAACAGAAATCTGTCCTTTATGTAATTCTACTATTCTCTTACAAATAGATAAGCCTAATCCGGAACCTCCTACATTATTCTTTTTCGATTGATGTATTTGGTAAAATTTATCGAATACATTTATTCGTTGTTCCATAGGTATTCCCGGACCATTATCATCTATTTCAAATAAAATATTTTTATTTACTTCCGTAACAGATATTTGAACATTACCATTTTCTTCTGGTATGTATTTCTTTGCATTACCAATAATATTCACAAACACTCGCTCTAATAAATCTACATCCACAGAAATAACTTTATCAAGTGCGGTATTCACATTTATTATTTGAAAATCTCTTTCGAAAGTTGGCATAAACGAATCAACTACTTTATTTACTAGATTTTGGGCTGGTATTTCTGTAACATGTAAATTTTGTTTTCCAGACTCCAACTTTTCTAAATCAAGAACCTGTGTAATTAATTTACTTAATCGCTCCATCTCCAACACCATTACCTTTAGAAACTCCTGTCGTTTTGTTTCGTCCATATCCGGATGATCGTACATGATTTCAGTAAACGCTCGAACACTTGTTAACGGAGTTCTTAGCTCATGGGTTACTGTATATAAAAACTCATCTTTAAGTTGGTCTATTTGTTTTAGTTTTGCATTAGCTTTAGACAAAGCATCGTATGCCTTTGTTAACTCAGATGATTTATTACTTAACTCTTTATTTAGCTGTAAAATTTGTTGTGATTCTTTTAATAAACTTACCACATCATTCATTCTTACCACTTCATCTTTTAACATCGATTGTAAAATAATTCGTGCCGAGGCAGCACCAATTACACCCGACAATATTTTCTCAGCAAATGTAATAACACCTTGATCTGCCTTGTGAAAATCTTCTGGAATATCCAGTTGATTTCGCATAAAGTACTGACGGAATAATTGTTTACTTTTTTGTTCTCCAATAAAACTCGCTAACAATGTTTTTAAGTCTGCAATATTTACATTTCCAGAACGTATAAAAGTTTGTTCGTAAGTGGAAGAATACTGTTCGATATCAACAAATAATTCTGCTTGAGGAATTTCTTCTGTGGTAGCCTCTGTAAATAAGGATATAGAGATGAACGAAATAAGATTAAAAAGTATGCTCCAAAAAAATGCATGTGTAATATGATCTCCAATTGCCACACCGAATAAATTATTGGGTCTTAACCAAGTAAATCCAAACAATCCATTTTCGATAATGCTTGACGACAATAAATTCGCTGTAACAAGTGTTGGCAATACTAAAGTAAAAAACCAAATACTTATGCCAATGCTTATGCCTACAATGCTAGCAAGTTTGTTTGCTCTTTTCCAATAAATGCCAAATATTACAGAAGGAGCGAATTGCGCAACCGCCGCAAAAGAAATTAATCCAATAGAAACCAAAGAATACTTACCAGAAATATAATTGAAATACAAATACGATAACATCAACAGAAATAAGATAGAAATTCTTCGAATCCATTTGATGCTTTTTAATACTTGTGTAAAAAATTGATTCTTTAATGCTGGTGTACTTAAAATAATTGGAATTAAAATATTATTACTAAACATTGTGCTCAGAGCAATCGTTTCTACAATAATCATCCCTGTGGCTGCAGAAAAACCACCAATAAAAACAATCATGCTAACGCCGTTCGCTTTTAATTGCCCTGGTAAACTTAGCAATGTATAATCTGGATTATACGATTGTCCGTTATAATATAAAATACCTGCTATAGCTACTGGTATTACCAATAAATTTATTAGGATAAGATAAGTTGGAAAAACCCAAATTGCTGTTTTTAAATGAGCATCATCTTTATTTTCTATTACCCCCAATTGAAACTGACGTGGTAAGAAAACAAAGGCTGAAAATGAAAGTATACTCATTCCGAACCAAGTTAAATAACCAGAGTTACTATCGAATGTAAATAAATGCTGCAACTTAACATTTTGCTGTATTTCTGTTGATGAAAAATTGTTTAACACATACACTATGATAAATATTCCACCGATTAAAAAAGCGACCAATTTTACAATAGACTCAAAGGCGATGGCACTTACCAAACCTCTGTGTTTTTCGGAAGCATCTATTTTAGAAGTTCCAAAAAGCATTATAAAGAAACCCAGCACGATGGTTACTATGATAGGCTTCCAAGTTTGAATGGTGGTAGACCTTGATGAGAAAGAATCCGCGCTCAAAATATCGAAGCTTTCTGCAATTGCTTTTATTTGCAATGAAATATATGGTATAATACCTATTATACAAACAAGAGCTACAATTACTCCTAGCGTTATATTCTTACCATAACGTGCCGAAATAAAATCGGCGATACTTGTTATCTTTTGGACCTTAGAAATCTTAATAATTTTTCTGTAAAATCCCCAACACAATGGCATCAATAAAATTGGACCAACATAAATTGCCAAAAAATCTGGACCAACGATTGTTGCCCTTCCAATACTTCCATAGAATGTCCATGCCGTACAATAAACACCAATAGATAAAGCATAAACAAAAGGACTCCATTTATTACTTAGCACTTGCTTTTTCTCCGCGATGTATGCTACTACAAATAGTAACACTAAATACATCAGGGTAACAAAAAGCAATAACCAAATATTCATTTTTTACTTTTTATTTATAATTAAAAAACTGGCTATTATAGTGGATAATAACACCAAAAGAATATATACGTATAATATTGGCAAGCCCAATACAAATAGCAATCTATTAAAGGCAGATACCATTGGAAAATTTAAAAGTATAGCTGCCAATATGCAAACAAATGCGAGTCGTTGAAATTTTAATCTACTTTTCATATTACACGCTCAATTTACAAATTAACAGCTATACTAATACTATTATTTTATGTCGTATTCTCCTGTAATCGAATAATACCCAAACACCATTAAGCCACCTGTAATTACTGGCATCAATATAAAGGTATAGATAATTGCTGGAACTAAATCTTCCGATTTATCGCTCATAAATTTTGGAATGGCTTGGTTTACCAAAAGGTAATACCCTGCATAAATTCCTAGTAGAATCCATACAATGCCTAAAATTCTTTTTATCTGATTCATAATTTCTTTATTTATTATTCTTCAACATGATTCATTTTTTTATTGATATATAACATACCAATTACAAAACATACCCCAGCTACAATTATCGGATACCATAATCCTTCTAAGTATGGCTTATCATATGGTAATGCTAGACCAGCTTCAATTGCTTTGTCGTTGGCCGATTTTGCATTAGTAGCTAAATAGGTTGCAATTGCTGGCAACAATCCTCCGAAAATTCCATTACCAATATGGTATGGTAACGACATAGAAGTATACCTAATCTTAGTTGGGAACATCTCTACTAAGAATGCTGCAATTGGACCATACACCATGGTTACATAAATAACCTGAATAAATACCAATAAAACTAACATCCAGTAACTATTGTCGCCTACTTTTACCGATTTTTTAATTTCAGCTTTATGAGGTTCTCCTTTTGCATCAACACCATGTTGCAATTTTGTTTCTTCTGTGTAACTAGTACCATCTGTAAAACTCTTCGAAACTTTAGTAATTGTTACAGAGTCTGTAGCACCCTCTTTTAAAGTAGTATTTGTTTCTGTTGTTGCATTTGCTACAATTTCTGTTTTATTTTTGATGTTCGATTCTTGGTAAATTTTATCATAAATAGGGCGGTAAGTTAATATTGCAAGCAACATCCCTACCATCATAATTCCTTTTCTACCAATTTTATCAGATAACCAACCAAAGAAAACAAAGAAACCTGTACCTGCCATTAACGCAGCGGCTATAATATAATTTGTTTGATCGAAATCTATATTACACGTTTTTTGCAAGAATGATAATGCATAAAATTGCCCTGTGTACCATACCACACCTTGACCCATGGTTGCACCAAATAACGCAAGTAATACAAACTTGAAATTCAATTTATTTCCAAACGATTCTTTTAAAGGATTAGTTGACGCTTTTCCACTATCTTTTACTTTCTTGAATAATGGTGATTCATCCATATTTCTTCTGATGAAATAAGAAACTACCACCATCACAATAGATATTAAGAAAGGAACTCTCCAACCCCACAAATCAAACGATTCTTTGCTCATTGAATTCTTTGTAATCATAATTACAAATAACGAAATGAATAATCCTACCGTTGCAGTAGTTTGTATCCATGATGTTCTTAAGCCTCGTTTATTCGGCTCAGAGTGCTCTGCAACATAAGTAGCAGCGCCACCATACTCCCCACCTAATGCAAGTCCTTGTAATAATCGCAGTATTAACACTAAAATAGGTGCTAAATAACCAATCGTTTCATAACCTGGTATTATACCAATTAAGAAAGTAGAAAATCCCATGATTAACAACGTAACCATGAATGTATATTTTCTTCCAATTAAATCTCCCAAACGACCAAAGAACATCGCTCCAAACGGACGCACTACAAATCCTGCTGCAAAAGTTGCAAGAATAGAAAGAAAGCCCGCAGTTGGATTGTCTGATGGGAAAAATTTTGTAGCAATTACGGCTGCTAAACTTCCAAAGATGTAGAAGTCGTACCATTCTATAAGAGTACCAACGGATGATGCCCCAATGACACTCCATAATTTTGTACCCGTACTATAATTTTTTTCTGTTGACATATAGATTCTGTTTATAGATATACTTGAAGTTGTAAAATCATTTCGCCTTTGCGATCAAATGTTTTCTTAGTTACATTATCATAAAGCGGACGAGAAGAATATTGAGCAGTTATTTTTGCATTATGCCCGTCGATAAACATATTAGCACCTAAATCCCAATATGCACCTTGTTCTTGCAATGCATCGAAATTTTTCAACGCAATCGCTCCATAAGGTTGTAATCTAAATTTCTTAGAAATTTGTTTAGGTAATAATAATCCAGCTTGAGTATACCAGATAGTTCCTGTACCTAATGCATAACGTGCATTACCAGCACCTTCAGCTGCTTTGGTTCCTGTAAATGCTACATCAGAAGTTCCAGTATTCATAATACCGATACTTCTTAAATAATTAGGGCCAAAATCATAATTGTAAAAAACAGAATAAGCAGTAACTGCCATGTTTCGTTCCTTATTTCCGATAGGCAAATCAGCAAATGCATCTACAGAAAATAAAACAATATCATTTTTTTTAGAAACTTTAGCACCTGTAGTAGTATCGGTCCAATGTTCGGTTCCTTCTGCATTTTTATAAAAACCAGCACCTATATTAAATACTCTTTTTGTACCCACATAAGTACCAACTCTATAAGGTAATACATTAGATTCTTGATCCAAGAACTCATAATCTGCATATCCACCCCAAGCAGTTTTTCCAGTATTTCTATCTACTGCAATATTCGGAGCTGCTGTCATTGCTGTATTAGTTGCAAAAGGTTTATTCATATGAAATTGATATCCAACTTTACCTGCTTTACCTTTTATATACACTCCATACTGACGACCAAATTGATCGGAATTATCTATTAAAGGCCAGTTAAATACAGGAGCATCTATTGTTAAAAAATTTAAGGTTGATGTTGAAGTCATTCGCGACAAGCCATTCCAGTAATGCAAACCAGCACCTGCGTAAAGGCTAAACTTAGCAGTAGAACCATCGGCTTTCTTAGCTGGTATGATGGCGTATTCATTATATGCATCATGAAAAAACAATCCAGGCTTTTTGCCAGGTCCATTTCCACCTGTGGTTGCAGTACCACCAGCAATTCCCCCATTTAAGAATGTTTGGTTGTTTATACCAACGTGGGTTACGATAAGATACCTCGGGCTAATTTGTGCTAATGCAAGGAAACGTAAACGACGAGCGCCAACATCCCAAGTACTTGATTCCGCATTTCCATTGATGAGCGTCCCTGGGTTGTTATCAACGGAACGCATCCAAATTTGATTCCAGAAAATAAAGCGGATATTCTTTGTACCTTCTTTATCGATATTAATCTTCATACCAGTTCCATATTCTGGGGAACCTTGAGAAAACGACTTGGTGAAAAGAAGGCAAACACCTACCAAAGTCAATAGTAAAAGTTTCTTTTTCATTTTAATTGGGGTTTTAGGGTGTCTTTTCCGCGGCTAAAAGACAAATCTAAAATCCCATAGAAATCGTCAAAAATGAAATTCAGTATACATAAGTGTTAATTATCTATCCTTAAATCGCTCCCACTTAATGAGCATGTACTTATCGCCCAATTCGGTAAGCATCATCCCAGCTCCTTTAAGGTTGTTTTGATTGGATACATAGTCCTGAAATTCTTGATGTTTGAAGATTTTATACGTTGGATGGTACTCTTGTATGGCAGGGCGCACTTTTATGTATTGTTTTACCCAATTCATTACAGATACATGGCTCACTCCAAGTATGCGTTCTATTTCTCGGTAGGAGACCCCTTCAAGGTATAGCTGTAAAGCCTTTGTAACATAATAATTATCTACTTTCTTACCATCTTTTTGGACAGTAAAATGGTACCCGCAGGACTTACAAGTGAATCGCTGACGTTCCTTTACTATTCCGCTTTTAACATAGTTTTCTGATTGGCATTTAGGGCAAAATATCTGATTCGACATATCGTATATACTAAATTTGCATAAATATACTAATTTAGCGAGATATATCCCAAATTCTTTCTTTGTGAAACTATTTTAAAAAAATATTTGCCCATGCCATAAAATTTCAGATATTTGCAAACTCTAAAATAATTTAATAGAACATAATAATATCGTCATGTCAAAGATTTGTGATTTAACAGGAAAAGCTGCGATGGTTGGGAATAACGTTTCGAATTCGAACCGTAAGACCAAAAGAAGATTTTATCCTAATTTGAAAACGAAGAGATTCTACATCCCTGAAGAAGATTCATGGATTACGTTAAAAGTCTCTACGTCAGCTTTGAAAACAATTGATAAAAATGGAATCACTGCTGTTATTAACAAATTCGTTAAAAACGGTAAGATTTAATTTATAAGGAAGTAAAGAAATGGCAAAGAAAGGTAATAGAGTTCAGGTCATCTTAGAATGCACAGAACACAAAGATAGTGGCGTTGCGGGAATGTCTCGTTACATCACTACTAAAAACAAGAAAAACACTACAGAGCGTTTGGAAATGAAGAAATTCAATCCAGTTTTAAAACGTGTAACTGTACATAAAGAAATTAAGTAATCATACAATCCTGACAGAAAATGGCAAAGAAAGTAGTTGCAACGTTGAAAACCGGTACTGGTAAAGAGTATTCTAAAGTGATCACTATGGTGAAATCACCTAAAGGTGCTTATTCTTTCAAAGAAATTGTGGTACACAACGATCACGTAAAAGACGTATTAAAAGGTAACAGATAATTGTTCCCTTTGAACATATAAAAGCTTCTTTCGTCTGAAAGGAGCTTTTTTTATTCATAGTAAAATGGGATTATTTGATTTTTTTTCATCAAAGAAAAAAGAAGAAACACTTGATAAAAGTCTCGAAAAGACTAAAGATAGTGTTATTGGGAAATTAGCAAGGGCAATTGTTGGGAAATCGCAGGTAGACGCTGATGTACTCGACAACCTTGAAGAAATTTTAGTTTCTGCGGATGTAGGTGTAGAAACCACTCTAAAAATTATAGATAGAATAGAGAAGCGTGTAGCGAAAGATAAATTCGTGAACACAAATGAGCTTAATTCAATCCTTAAACAAGAAATTGCTGCTCTTTTAGCGGAAAACAACACCAAAGATTTCGAACATTTTGAACTTCCAGATCAACAAAAACCATATGTAATTATGGTAGTTGGTGTAAATGGTGTGGGCAAAACAACAACAATTGGTAAACTAGCCAATCAATTTAATAAGGCAGGAAAAAAAGTAGTATTAGGTGCTGCAGATACTTTCCGTGCGGCGGCAGTAGAACAATTACATATTTGGGGTGAGCGTGTTGGTGTAAGAGTAGTTTCTCAGAAAATGGGAGCTGACCCTGCTGCAGTGGCATTTGATACCTTAAAATCTGCTATTGCCAACAATGAAGACATTTGTATTATTGATACAGCAGGAAGATTGCATAATAAAATTGGGTTAATGAACGAGTTGAGTAAAATTAAATCGGTAATGCAAAAGCTTATTCCAGATGCTCCTCATGAGATCCTATTAGTACTTGACGCTTCTACAGGACAAAATGCTATTGAACAAACTAAGCAATTTACTGCTGCTACCGAAGTAAATGCATTAGCTTTAACAAAATTAGATGGTACTGCTAAAGGTGGAGTTGTAATTGGGATATCCGATCAGTTTAAGGTTCCTGTAAAATATATCGGGGTTGGTGAAGGAGTAGATGATATCCAACTATTTAATAAAACTACTTTTGTAGACACTCTATTTGGAAGTAATTCCTAACACATATTTATGAAAACGAAAGGTAATAAAGGCAAAATTAATATCGTAACGCTCGGATGTTCTAAGAATATTGTAGATTCTGAGGTATTGATGGGTCAATTAAAAGGCAATAAATTCGATGTTAGCCATGAATCTGAAAAACTAGATTTTGGTACCGTTATTATCAATACTTGTGGGTTTATAGACAATGCAAAGCAAGAGTCGATCGATACTATTCTTAAATATGTTGAATTAAAAGAAAAGGGCGATATCGAAAAAGTATATGTTACTGGTTGTTTATCTCAACGATATAAAGACGATTTAGAAAAAGAGATTCCAAATGTAGATGCCTATTTCGGCACGAACGATTTGGTAAGAATATTAAAAACAGTAGGTGCAGATTATAAGCATGAACTAATTGGAGAGCGTTTAATTACCACCCCATCACACTATGCTTATTTTAAAATTGCCGAAGGATGCAACAGACCTTGTTCTTTTTGTGCAATTCCGTTAATGCGTGGCGGACACGTTTCTAAAACCATTGAAGATTTAGTAAAAGAAGCTAAGCACCTTGCTAAAAATGGCACTAAAGAATTAATTCTAATTGCACAAGATCTTACTTATTACGGATTGGATATTTATAACGACCGTAAACTTGGCGATTTATTGAAACACCTGTCAGACATAGAAGGCATAGAGTGGATACGTATGCAATATGCATATCCTTCTCAATTCCCAATGGATGTATTAGATGTAATGAATGAGCGTTCTAACATCTGTAAGTACTTAGACATGCCCTTGCAACATATTACCGATAATATGCTAAAGTCTATGCGTAGAGGCATTTCTAAAAGAAGAACCATCGAATTAGTAAATGATATCCGTGCAAAAGTACCAGACATTGCGCTTAGAACAACGCTGATTGCTGGGTATCCAGGAGAAACAGAAAAGGATGTAGAAGAAGTTATGAAATTTGTGGAAGACATGAGATTTGATAGACTAGGAGTATTTACCTATTCTCATGAAGAAAACACACATGCTTATTCTTTAGTAGACGATGTGCCAGATACCGAAAAACAAGAGCGTGCAGATCAAATAATGGCTATTCAACAAGACATTTCTTTGGAGCTAAACCAAGCTAAAGTTGGTAAAGAATACAAAGTATTAATAGACCGTATTGAAAAAGATCATTTTGTAGGTAGAACGGAATTTGATTCGCCAGAAGTGGACAACGAAGTGCTAATTACGGCAAAAGATGAGTATCTACGTATAGGCGACTTTGTGAACGTTGTAATAGAATCGGCAGAAGAGTTCGATCTATATGCTCGTAAATTAGATTAATAATTCCTTCGAACTATTCTTTGCATTATTGGTTATCTATTTAAATTTTATATTTGAATATGGATAACGCTTACTGTATAGACTATCATCAAACGAATTCGTTTAGTAAATTATTCCTCGATTATATCGATGAAAAAAAAGAACTAAGTTCATTTTATAATTTCACACCTTCCCTATCCTCTATCAAAGCGGCCATAAATGGCAAGGAAAAGGAAAACATAAACAGAGCACTTCTTATAGAACGATTGAATTTCCAATATTCAAAAATCAATTTAAAAGATACAGTTCAACAAAATATTAACGCACTACAAAGTTCGAATACATTTACAATTACCACAGGACATCAGTTAGCTATATTTACTGGAGAGTGGTATTTTATATTCAAAATAATGACTGCCATTAAAATGGCAAAGGATGCAAAAAAAATGTTTCCAGAATATAATTTTGTTCCTGTTTTCTGGATGGCTTCCGAGGATCATGATTTTGAAGAAATAAACCACATAAATTTAGCAGGGCATAAATTTGAATGGAAAACAAACTCAGGTGGACCAACTGGAAGAATTAAGGTAGACAGTATATCTACTGTTGTGGATTCTTTGAATCATTTCATTGAAAATCGTCCACATGCCAACAAACTAATTGACCTCTATAAAACTGCGTACAAAAAAGGTAATAATTTAGCTGAAGCAACAAGAGTTCTTGTTAATGAACTTTTCGCTGATGATGGTTTAGTAATAATAGATGCTGATGATGTTGATTTGAAAAAATCGTGGATTCCAACAATTAAAAAAGAAATTTTTGAGCAGAAAAGTTTTGATGCTTGTAACACATTAACTGAATCGTTAGAAAAATTAAATTACTCTTCTCAAATTCATCCGAGAGAAATAAATATGTTTTATATACTGGATGGATTTAGAGAACGCATTATTTCTGAAAACAATAAATACAAAACGAACGATGGTAAATATGAATTTACCAAAGAAGAAATGGAATTAGAAATTTCTAATCATCCAGAACGATTTAGTCCGAACGTAGTTTTAAGACCATTGTACCAAGAAAGTATTCTGCCGAACCTTTGCTACATTGGAGGTCCAGGAGAAATTGCTTATTGGTTACAATTAAAAAGTGTGTTCGAAATTTACAATGTTCAATACCCTATTGTTGCATGGAGAAATTCTTTTATGGTACTAAATAAAACTGATTTAATAAAATGGGAAAAACTAGGATTAGCAGTAAAAGATTTTTTCAAGAGCATACAAGTTTTAGAAGATGAATATGTAACTAAACATCAAACAGAAAAAATTAATTTATTAGAAGAAGAAAAACTTTTGAAAAATTACATCTCACAATTAAAATCAAAAGCAATTTCTGTTGATCAGAATTTAGAGTATAGTTTAAAGGGAACAGAGCAACGAATTTTAAGAATGATGGAACGTGTAGAACATAAAATTTGGAAAGCAGAAAAGAGCAAATACAAATCGGCATTAGTTCAAATAGAAAACTTAAAAACGACCTACTTCCCAAATGGGAAATTGCAAGAAAGAAACGATAATTTTAGCTTATGGTATGCTAATTGCGGTATAGAGGGCATGAAAATGCTTCAAAAAGAAACAGAAGTGCTTTCAAAACACATCAAAGCGGTACTATTTTAGGTACTTAAAAAGAAAGGGGGATTCAGGGAATACACTCATTTTTAGAATTTTATCACAAATAAATACAGAATAATTTAATAAAACGACTAAAAACAGCGCTTAAATGCATTTTTTTAATAAAAAAAGCTTTTAACTGATGTTTTTTATTATTAAGTTTGAGTTAAACAAATTTTTAACAAACTATTAATAGTTCAATTATGAAAAAAGTATCTACATTAAAACTGATGGCACTATTGTGCACGGTACCATTCCTTGTGAATGGTCAGTCGGCTTCTCGACTGCAAGTCCGTAACAGCGCGCAGGCTAGCAAATTATTGAAGATTGAAGCAGGACAAGAGTCTCCTTTAGTAAATCATTCAGTTGCTCCGGCTGTTAGAAACACTTCTAAAATAGTAAAAAGATCAGCTTCAGCAACGATTATCGGAAACACAACTTACGATTTACAATCGAATGCTTCTATGGCACGTCGTATTCTTGCTTATCCTGATGGAAAAGTATCTGTAGTATGGACAGGTTCATCTACAGGTGACGTAGCAGCAGCAGATCGTGGAACTCGTTACAACAGTTTCAATGGTACAGCTTGGGGAGCATCTCCAACTGCAAAATTAGAAAGTAAACGTGTTGGTTGGGGTAACTTAGTATCAGTTCCAGCTGGTGAGGTTGTTGTTGCACACGTAAATGGTGTAACTACTAACACTGGTTCAGGAACTGCATTTGGTACAACTCGTGATGCTGGTGAATTTGCTAGCATGACTTGGCCAAGAACAGTTGCTTCTGGTAACACAATCCATGCAATCATTAGTACATCTGCTGCAGATCCTGCAACAGGTTTCTTAGCTCCAGTTTTCTACGGTAAATCAACTGATGGTGGCGCTCATTTCGATACAGTAAAAGCTAGTTTCGCTGCAGCTGCAGGTTACGATTCAGCTCACCATGCTGGTGATATTGGTGGTGACTCTTATGCAATTGATGCAAACGGAAATACTGTTGCTATTTTAATCTTAGGAACAACTGAAGATGTAGTTTTATTAAAATCTACTGATGCTGGTGCAACTTGGACTAAAAAAATCATCCGTGAATTCCCTATCGCTAAATATGTTAGTGGTATCACTGATGCTAATGGC
>CALRIM020000022.1:0-24631 GCA_943360385.1 Rhizobium sp. Q54
ACCCTTTTTTCAAGGTAAATGCAAAGGTAGTTCCTACTCCCTTTGCACTTCGAACATTAATAGTTTGATCGTGTGCTTCAATAATATGCTTTACAATAGATAATCCTAAACCAGTTCCTCCTTCGTCTCTAGAGCGGCTCTTATCTACTCTATAAAATCGTTCGAACAACCTAGGCAAATGTTCTTCTTCTATACCGATTCCATTATCAGAAATTTCAACTAGGATATTTTCATCCATATCGTATAATCCAACTTTTGTATATCCATTTTCCTTTCCATATTTAATAGAATTCACTAGCAAATTAATTACAACTTGTCTAATTCTATCTTTATCCGCCTCTACAATAAATGGGACATCACAGCCTTCTTTAATTTCTAACGTGATATTTTTTTCAGCAGCTTTTATATCCATGCTGTCGAAAATATCATGTATTAAATCATGAACATCGAAAATCTCCGTTTCTATTGTTAAGAATCCCGACTCAAGTTGCGATATAGCTTCCAAGTCTTCAACTAACGATGCAATACGATCGGTACTTTTTGCTGCCTTCTTTAGGAAATGCATGAGCACTTCTTGGTCTTCCCAAGCACCATCAATAAGTGTATTTATGTAACCTTGTATATTGAAAATCGGCGTTTTTAATTCATGCGAAACATTACCTAAAAACTCTTTCCGATATCGCTCCATTGTACGAAGCTGTTCAATTTCAGAAATTTTATCTTCGGCCCAGTCCCTAACCTCTTTCTCCATTTCATTAATGGGATCCAACATGTTTATATCAGAAGGCTTAGGGTCTAGTTTTCTTACCTTTAAACTATGTATGTTTTTATAAACAAGCTTAATTTTTCGGTAAATAAAAACTTCGATGGAATAAAGAAACAGAAAATAAGAAAATAGAAAAACGGATACTAAAAGAATAAAAGTTAAAAACAATTTTTGAACTAGAAAGTAGGATACAAACCCCACTAACACGGTTAATATTAAAGATGTAAAAAAAGCAATACTTCGTGGTGTAGGATTTTTATTCATTCTTATATTTCGAACTTATAGCCAACTCCTTTTACAGTTGCTACATAGTCGTCTCCAAGTTTTTCTCTTAATTTTCTAATATGTACATCTATAGTTCTATTGGTAACTACTACAGAATCTTCCCAAATATTATTTAGAATAACCTCTCTCGTAAACACTTTACCTGGTTTAGATGCAAGTAAATATAATAATTCAAATTCTTTTTTAGCAAGAACTACCTTCTGACCACGTTGAAAAACTAAATAGGCTTCTCTATCGATTACTAAATCGCCAATTTCTAATTTATTTTCAACTTCAGCCTCGTTTAATGTATTTCTACGAAGTATTGCGTTTATGCGAGATATTAAGGCTCTTGGTTTTATTGGTTTTGCAATATAATCGTCGGCACCAACATTAAAACCAGAAATTTCAGAATATTCTTCACTTCTAGCTGTAAGAAAAACAATAAAGGTTGATTTAAATTCAGGGATAGATCGTAATTGTCTACACGTTTCAATGCCATCTAATTTTGGCATCATAATATCCAGAATGATTAGATCTGGCAGGTGTTTCTTTGCAGATGAAATCGCTTCCAATCCATTAGACGCAGTATAAACCTGATATCCTTCTTTTTTTAAGTTATATTCTATTAATTCTAGAATATCTGGTTCGTCGTCTACTACTAGAATTTTTTGTTTGTTATTGCTCATGTCATTTATTTGTTTCGAAATTACTTCGACAATAAGACCAATGAGTTAAAGTTATGTTAAATTATTGTTAATAATCGAACAATTTCTTAACGAAAGCATTAAGTTCCTCACCCCTTAAGTTTTTTGCTAAAATTTTCCCGTCTTTATCAATTAAAAAGGTTGCGGGTATAGATTCTACTTTATAGGTAGCTGCAGGGGCAGAAGACCAGTATTTAAGATCAGATACATGAATCCAAGTAAGCTTATCTTCCATAATTGCTTCTGTCCACTTTTCTTTGGTTTTATCTAATGAAACTCCAAATATCTCAAACCCCTTATTCTTATATTCATTGTAAAGTTTCACATTATTAGGGTTTTCACTTCTACATGGTCCACACCACGATGCCCAGAAATCTATTAATACTACTTTACCTCTTAATGAACTTAACGCAATTTCCTTACCCGATGGATCATTTAATTTAATTTCGGGAGCAATGCTTCCAATGGCAACATTAGAGTACTCGGCAAACTTATCTGAGTATTGTTTAGTGTATTCTGTACTCGATAATTTATCTTTATATTGATCAACAACAGATTTAATAAAATCATAATTATCATCAATATTTAAATAAGATAAGGCATAAAAATCTAGTAATAAATTATCTGTTTTACCAATAAATGCTTTAATCTCCGCAGTTTGTGCATCCATCGTTTCATTGTATCTTTTCTCGATGTTCGCACCTATTTCCTCCGCATTTGGCAGATTCTGACTTGCTGCATATTCGTTTTGTAAATTATCTACAACCTTATAAGTATCGTATAGTATTTTATTTACTTTTTGAATTTCTAAAGAAGCATCAGAACCTTTTAATTCGTATTGATCCATACTTTTTTTAGCATCAACAGTTAATTCGATTTTAGAACTATTATCTAGCAACAAATCAATGGCTCTAATGTTAGAAAAATTTAATCTATAGATACCCTCTGTTTCGGCTGTACCCACAAATTTAAATTTACCATTCTCCCCAATCTGAAACGAGTCTATAATTGTACTTTGTCCTGTTATTCTTTCTAAATAAACAGTTTTAGCATCTGAACCCGTAATAACACCTTCTATAACGAAGCCATTGTTAGTACTACATGCTGCAAGTATTGCGAATGAAAATAATATTAGTAGTTTTCTCATTTTTCTTTGTTTGTTAATTCGTTGGAGTGTCCTCAATCCGACGAACTCCATTCTCTATTCATTTCCCGTTATTACTTTTCTAACTCCTGAGTAAGCAATTTGTTTGCTTCCTTAGGATCTAATTTCCCTTTGGCAAGTTTCATTACTTCGCCCATAAACAAACCTGTTAAGCTTTTTTTACCTGCTTTATATTCAGCCACCTTTTCTGGATATTTAGCCATTACTTCATGAATAAACGCTAATACATCGTCGTTTGATGTGCTAATAAGTAAATTCATAGCTGTAGCTAAATCCAATGCCGATTTGCTTGAATCTTTTAAAAACGCTGGAAACAACTGTTGGTTTGCGATGGTAATATTTATTTTTCCATCATCAACCAATTTAATTATTTCAGCAATTTGTATTGGGGTTAACGGAAATTCTGTAATCTCAATCGCTTCTTCATTTAAATACGACTTAATTGCTCCCATCAACCAATTTGCCGCACCTTTGTAATTATTTGTATGATTCGTAATTTCTATATAATACAATGCGATTTCTTTTTGTTCTAGAATATTATGTGCATCATATTCCGATAAACTAAATTCTTTCGTAAACTTTTCAAATAACTCATCAGGCAGTGCTGGCATGTTATTTTGTACCTCATGAATATAGTTTTCGGTAAGAATTATTGGCGGTAAATCGGGTTCTGGAAAATAACGGTAATCGTTGGCCATTTCTTTAGAACGTAATACAGACGTTGTTCCAGTAACCGCGTCGAAATTTAACGTGTTCTGATCTATATAACCCCCAGCTTCAATAACATCTATTTGGCGTTTAACTTCAAATTCAATTGCCCTTTGTACATTTCGAATTGAGTTTAAGTTTTTAACTTCACAACGATTACCCAAAGCTGAATCACCTTTTTTACGTACAGAAATATTTGCATCGCAACGCATGCTTCCTTCTTCCATGTTACCATCGCAAATTTCAAGATAACGAACAAGCTTACGTACCTCTGTAAGGTAAGCTCCTGCTTCTTCTGCACTTCGAATATCTGGTTCGGAAACAATCTCAATTAAAGGTACACCTGCTCGGTTTAAATCAATAAGAGAATCATAGATATCCTGATCATGAATACTTTTACCTGCATCCTCCTCCATGTGAATTCGAGTAATACCAACACGTTTTATACTCCCATCCTTCAACTTTACATCCAGGTACCCCTTATTACAAATAGGTGTTGTATCTTGAGTAATTTGGTATCCTTTTGGTAAATCTGCATAAAAATAATTCTTCCTTGCATATTCATTTATTAAACGAATTTCGCAATGAGTTGCTATTCCCATTTTTACTGCATAATTAATCACCACCTCATTAACACGAGGTAGCGTACCTGGATGACCTAGGGTTATAACACTGATATTGGTATTCGGATCGTCGCCAAAACCAGCCGAATCAGAAGCATAAGCTTTACTTTTCGTTGATAATTGCGCATGTATCTCTAAGCCAATTACAGCTTCATATTGTTCGTAAATTGTATTCGACATAGTACAAAGGTATGAAAATAGGGCCTAATTTTTTACCCATTCTGCTATTTCAGAGGATATTATTCGCGATTGTGCTCTCCATTCTTTTCTTCTCTTGTCACCAGCAAATTCATATCGTATTGCCTTATAATATTCAATAGCTCTTCTTCTATAATGGTAACTAACTAAACCACATACTAAGAGTATTATAATTGCAATAATTACTGAGATTAGATTGACATATATTCCAATTAAAATGGCATAAAAAATATAGGCTAATATTAATAAAAAGGTGGAGGCTGCAAAATGGGTTCCATTAATAAAGCATAAGTCTTTGAATATTTTATTGCTTAGTTTACCTGTAATGTATATTGGCCAATAATTAAAAATTATACCTAGTAAGAAAAATGGGAACAGTGCTATTATATCAATTGTGTTTACTAAAATATTTAACCATCTTTTTATCCTAGATTTAACTTGAAGTCTATCAATTGTACTTTGGTCTATTCCGCTCTTTTTTAAATACTTATTGAAATCTTTTATAGCCGATGTTAACGCATGTTTCAAATCAACGTCACTTTCATTAATTAATTTGGCAGTACTTTTCCAAATAGAAAGTTTATCAACATTATTCTTTCTGGTTACTATTTGTTCAAACAAAAATTCATCTTGATGTTCTTCAATTACTGGTAAAACAGTTCTTAGGTCTGTTTCTATATCGTCAATAATTTCAATACATGCTTTGTTATTGTTTTCTTTATAACGATCAAAATATTGCTTTAAACTAAACGGTTCTGAAGCTTCTAAAAAGATTCTACCACCTGGTTTTAAAATTCTCTCTTGTGTAATACCCAGAGTAGCCATTTCTACACCTAGCTTGTAATCACTACGTTCTTCGGCCATCATTGCAATTTTTGCAGCTCCTTTGTGTAATTTCCTTAGTTTTCGTTCTGGTTCGCAATTCGCTTCAGGGAAAATTATTATTGCTCCATTATTCTTTAGAATTTCATAACACAAATCGAATGTTTGTGAATTTTTTTCCAGACTACTGAAACCATCTCTCATTCTATAAATAGGGATGAGATTAATTTTTGCTAGTAAGTTAGCTACCCATTTCTTTTTAAAAACATCCGCTCGTACCAATACATGAAATTTCCTTTTAGAAAAAATCATAATAAGTACACCATCTAAATGAGCAGATGCATGATTCGCACAGACAATAAGGGGCATTCCGGTATTAAGTCTTTCTAAATTTTTAAGATGATGTTTCCCGAAGAAAAATTCAGCTCCAATTCTCAGTATTAACTTCCCAATGAAATATAACATACTAAATAAATTGCTTAGATTTATCCAAGGCTAATGGAATACCCGCACTGTACTTTCCTCCTGCAGTAGCAAAGAAGGCTTGTCCGCCACCTCCACCTTGAATTTCCTTCCCTAATTCTCTAATTATGTTTGAAGCATTTAGTTTTTTAGATTCTACTAAATCATCCGAAATCATTAATGCTAAATGAGGCTTACCTTCAATATCTGCAGCTAATAAGAAGAATGAGTTACTAACCTCTTGCTTTAATTCAAACAGAATATTTTTTATTAAATCAACATTGCTTATATCCACAAATTGTGCAAGATAATTTACTCCATTAATTTGTGTGATTTTAGCTCTTAGCTCCTCTTTCAAAGAACCTGCTTTTTCTTGTAAAAATTTATCGACAAGTTTCTTTGATTTAGAATGATCTTCAATTAACAATTCAATAGATTTTTGAACATCTACTGGGTTTTTCAAAATTGCTTTAATACTAGCTAATAGGTCCGCTTGTTCATTCAAGAAATTTAATGCTTTCGTAGAAGTAATTGCTTCGATCCTTCTTACACCAGCAGAAACAGCCGATTCTGAACTTATTTTAAACAATCCAATTTCTGAGGTATTCTTAACATGAGTTCCTCCACAAAGCTCCTTCGAAAAGGAGTCTTCAAAGGTAATCACCCTAACAAAATCACCATATTTTTCACCGAACAATGCAGTAACGCCAGAGTTTAATGCCTCTTGATAAGGTACATTACGTTGCTCTTTTAAAGAAATTTGCTCCGCGATTTTCTCATTTACAATTTTCTCCACTTTAGAAATTTCTTCATCGCTCATTTTTGCAAAATGAGAAAAGTCGAAACGCAAATGCTCTTCATTTACCAGAGAACCTTTTTGATTTACATGAACACCCAACACTTGCTTTAACGCTGCATGCATTAAATGGGTAGCGGAATGGTTCTTTGTAGTTAAGCTTCTTTTAGTTGTATTTACTGATGCAATAAACGTTGCATTTAAATTTTTTGGTAGTTTCTCGCAAATATGAATGGTTTGGTTATTTTCCTTTTTAGTATCAATAATATATACTTTATCATCTAAATCATTAGTATTTACAAGCGTTCCCCTATCACCTACTTGTCCTCCACTTTCTGCATAGAACGGGGTAACATTTAAAACTAATTGATATAGTTCCTTCCCTTTTGCGGTAACTTTTCTATATTTTAAAATTTCCGATTCTGCCTCTAATTCATCATATCCAACAAATTCTACATCCTCAGAATTCTGCAATATTACCCAATCATCTGTATCTACCACAGTAGCAGCTCTCGATCGTTGTTTTTGTTCTGCTAGGGCCTTATTAAATGCATCTATATCTACTTTCCATCCTTTTTCGGATGCCATTAATTGTGTTAAATCTATTGGAAAACCAAAGGTGTCGAACAATTCAAATGCAAATGTTCCATCCACAATATTATTCTGTACCTGGTATTTTTCAAATCGTTGAATACCGGAAGCGAGTGTACGAAGGAACGAAGCTTCCTCTTCCATAATCACCTTTTTAACAAAATCCTTTTGATCTACAATTTCTGTAAATACTCCATCAAATTGCTTTGCTAAAATATCTACTAATTTGTATAAAAATGGTTCTTTGATATCTAAGAAAGTATAAGCATATCGAACTGCTCTTCTTAGAATTCTACGAATTACATAACCTGCTTTTACATTCGATGGTAACTGTCCGTCGCCAATACAAAAAGCAATAGCACGTATATGATCCGACATCACTCTCATTGCGATGTCTGTTTTTTCGTCCTTACCATATGCAATACCGCATGATTTTGCGATGAATTGAATTAATGGTTGAAAAACATCCGTATCGTAATTAGATTGTTTGTTTTGTACCACACGAACTAAGCGTTCAAATCCCATCCCAGTATCAACGTGTTTTTGAGGCAATGGTTGTAAACTACCATCCTTCATTCGGCTGTATTGCATAAATACATTGTTCCAAATCTCAATTACTTGAGGATGGTCTTTATTAACTAAAGTTGCACCATCTACAAGTTTACGTTCCTCGTCTGTTCTGCAATCCATGTGTATTTCTGAACAAGGCCCACAAGGTCCTGTATCTCCCATTTCCCAGAAGTTATCCTTTTTATTCCCCATCAAAATCCTATGCTCAGGAACTAACTTTTTCCATTCATTGTAAGCAATTGTAGAAGCTGGAATTCCTTCTTTTTCATCCCCTTCAAAAACAGTTACATACAAACGGTCTTTATCTAGTTTATAAACCTCTGTAAGCAATTCCCAACTCCAATTTATCGCTTCATGCTTAAAATAGTCGCCAAACGACCAGTTTCCAAGCATTTCGAACATGGTATGATGGTATGTATCTATGCCCACTTCTTCTAAATCGTTATGCTTTCCAGATACTCTTAAACACTTTTGTGTATCAGCAATTCTAGGGTATTTAATAGGGCTATTTCCTAGGAATATATCCTTAAACGGAGCCATTCCCGAATTAATAAACATCAAGGTAGGGTCGTTTTGGACTACCATTGGTGCAGATGGAACTATTTTATGTTGTTTTGATTCGAAAAAATCTAAAAATGCCTGACGTATCTCTCTTGAATTCATAAGTGGCGAAAATACCCATTTTTTCGTACCTTTGCAAGATGGCAAAAAAGGTAAAGTACTTTTATAATACCCATACGCTTAAGTACGAGAAAGTGGAACTTAGTATCGGTCGTCGCATTTTGCGAATTCTCGGATACCTAGCATCTGTTGCTGTTTTCGCAAGTATAGTAATGATTATATCCTATACTTACATTGACTCTCCTAAAGAAAAACGATTAAAACGAGAAATAGAAAACCTTACTCTTCAATACGACTTAATAAAGGATCGTATGAAAATAATGGAAGTTGTTCTCCAAGATCTTGAAGAACGCGACGATAACATTTACCGAGTAATATTTGAAGCAGAACCCATATCGGATGATATTCGTAAGGCTGGATATGGTGGTATTAATAAATACAAGGCTTTAGAAGGATATGATTATTCTGAGATAATGATAGAGTCTACTAAAAAACTCGATCAGGTAGCTAAGCAAATGTATGTCCAATCTAAATCTTACGACGAGTTACTAAAAGAGGTAAAAAATAAGAATAAGCTATTAGCTTCTATTCCTGCTATTCAACCTATTTCAAATAGAAAATTAAAAGCCCTAGCATCTGGTTTTGGATTCCGTATTCATCCTGTTTACAAAACCTCTAAAATGCATACAGGCATGGACTTTACTGCAAAAATTGGGACTCCAATTTATGCTACAGGAGATGGATATGTAATTACAGCAGATGGCAGTGGACGAGGTTATGGAAACCATGTGGTTATAAACCATGGATATGGGTATCAGACTTTGTATGGACATATGAGCAGAATAAAAGCTCGTAGAGGTCAATCTGTAAAACGAGGAGAAATTATAGGTTATGTAGGAAATACTGGTACTTCCACAGCACCTCACTTGCATTACGAAGTACGTAAAGGTGGCCGACCAATTAACCCCGTTAACTTCTATTATAATGATTTAACTCCTTTAGAGTATGAGAAGATGTTGAAAATATCTTTAACATCTAACCAATCTTTCGACTAATTTTTATTTCATAATTAGTACTTTTGAATATGCCTTATAAAGAACAGGAAACTCAAAAACGGTATTATAGTATTGGAGAAGTGGCGAAAATATTCGATGTAAACCCTTCGTTAATCCGCTTTTGGGAAGGTGAGTTTGAGATATTAACGCCTAAAAAAAATCGCAAGGGCAACCGATTATTCACTCAAGAAGACATCGAAAACATTAAGATTATATACCATCTAGTTAAAGAAAAAGGGTTCACGTTAAGTGGTGCCAAAGAAGAGATGAAAAAGAATCCTGATGATTTAAAAGATCAACAAAAAGTTATTCAATCGCTCGAAAAATTAAAAACCTTCCTCTTAGATATTAAGGATTATTTATAATCCTGCATATATGCAGTGGTGAATCTGAAAAATTGTTCAGACCTTTACCATTGTGAGAAAGATTTTGTGTAGTTGGCTATTATATCTATTTGCATCTGCTGCAAATGCTCAAATTATATTTGATGCTTATAGTTTGTCTACAGCTTCCGCAGACTTAATTTCGTCAAAAGGAATATTTTTAACTAAAAACCCCGCAGGTGTTGTAAACATTGAAGGTTTTACTGTTGAATTCTCTCAAATAATCCCCTATTCTATCCCCAATTTAAGCACCAATGCAATCTCTGTTAAAGGAAAATGGAAAGAAAATAGATTTGCATTAGAATACGCTCAAACAGGTATTCGTCAATTTAAAGCTCATTATTGGGGACTATCTACTGGATTGAAAATTTCTAAAAATACAGACTTGGGAATTAAAATTTTAACCAGAACACAACCTATAATAAATGAACAAACCTCTTTCACATTTCTATTAGAAGGTGGAATTATCCAGCAACCCTTTTCGAGATTAAAAACTGCCCTGCTTCTTAAGTATAGAATGAATGAAGATATTTCTGAATACACAAAATCTAGTATATCCATTGGGGTTGAATATGTAATAGATCCAACATTTATAAACTATTTATCCATCGAAATGAATGAATTGGGTGAATTATATTTTCGTGCAGCAATAGATTATACAATTAAAAAAAACATTTCAATAAGAATTGGATGGAACAGTAATGAAAATTCTATTTGTGGTGGATTTTCTTATGGTTTAAAAAACATGAAGATTGAAATGAGTACATCTTATCACAATAATTTGGGAATGAGTTATGGAGCGGCATTGTGTTACAGGATTATTGCTTTATAGAATTACTCTATCCATACTCCTGCTTTTATTGGGAATGCCTGCATTGTCACAAGTTACAGATGGTATTGATCTAAATGAAATGATTTATGAGAGTAAAGAAGAAAATGAAGAGCTAACACAAAAATTAAAATCTAAAATCACAATTTCTGAATTTATGAATGACAAGAATCTTCATGCAAATTTCATTTCCGAATTACAATACAAAAATTTACTTGAACATATTGAAGCCAATGGTGAACTAATAGATTTACTTGAATTACAAAGTATTACATCCTTCTCTATTACAGATTACAATACTCTAAAATCAATATTATACATAGACCCATTAGAAAAAAGAGAAGATAAAAATAACATCAGAATAAATACTAGAACAACTTATCAATCTGCAATAGAAAGTAATTATGTTGGTGGTAACTGGGGTAATTATCAACAATTAAAAATATCCTTAAGTGAAAATATAAAAATTGGCATTGCAAGAGAGGTAGATATAGGAGAAAAAAACAACCATTTATTAGGAGATCATCAATCATACTATCTCAATAAAAAATGGAGAAACATTGAGTTAACTATTGGCGGATATCAAGTGTACCATGGGTTTGGGCTTTTAATTGGGCAAGGTTATGCTGTAAATTATGGAAGTGGTGGTATCAACAACTTAATTCAATATAAATGGGTTGGGAATGCTAGTCAAACTGAAATTAATACGCTGAATGGAGCTTTCCTAAAACAGAATTTTAAAAAACTAGCCTATTCCATAGGATATTCTTCTCAAAAAATTGATGATGGCACTCCAACTGGGTACCACAGAACATTGAATGAAATTAGCAAAAAGAAACAGTTAAAAGAGCAACTATTAGTAACAGCACTTGAACAAAATTTCGCACACGCTAAATACAGTGTATTAGGAATCTATAATAAAGAGACAAGTGAAATAGGTTATTCTCTAGGCATACAACATTACTATAGAAATATTATTTCTTTTTTCGAAGGCTCAAGGTACAATAGAAAATATGCGTATAGTTTTGGATGGATGATTTTAATTACTAAAGATGTACTATTAAATATATCGCATACTCATTATGATAATAACTACAGTTCTCCATGGCAAAGCTATACAACGCAAGGGTTTTCTGAGAACGATGGAAATGGATATGCAATAAACATAGGAATTCCATTTAAAAGAAAATGGTCGATTTCTTATACCTATAAGTTTAGCTCAAAAGTTATGTTAGAAGAAAACACTTACGGTAAAGAAAGTAAGTACACACAATCTTTGCGTATAGATAAAATGATTAATAAACTCATCAAGTTTACTACCACAACATTAATACAAAGGAATAATTTCGATGCACCTAACATTCGTAACAAATCTAGTTTTCAGTACAGTAGCAACGAGCATTTTCAACAAGAATATTCAGTTCTTCTCCATACCAATAACCAATACTATTCTAAAGGCCTCTCTTATAATTTAAAATATAAGGACAAGTTATGGAAGGTAAATTATTCCATAGGATTCTTTAATATTAACTCTTCACTACCCATCTACTATTCGATAGAAAACACAGCTCAAACAAGGCAAACAATTGCTGTATACAATACTGGGGTAATACATTCCTTTGGATTCTCATATAAACTAAAAAGAAAAATTCAATCTAGTTTTTTCATGTCCTATAGTAGTGATGTAGAGGTTAAAATAGACAAATACAAAATCACTCTTTCATTTCAATACATATGAGTTTATTAAGAAACATATTGAGAGAAACGGTCTTTATGCGCCTATTATTGGCTTTTATAACAGGAATTATTGCGTATGAATTATTGAACGAGAAATTAACAGTTTCTATTATGATAGGTTTATTCGTATTCCTATTCTCTATTTATCTTGTATTTATTTCCAAAATAAACACATACAATTTTACCTTTAATTTCTTCAACGGTTTATTAGTTTTTTCAATTTGTTCCTTATGTGCATTTCAATTGTCATATTTCCAAGACTATAGAAATTACAGAGACTACAAAGCATTACTAAATCAAAATTCAATGCAGGTAGAGGTTCTTTCAGGAGGAAGATTAACCAAGAGTAATTGTATGTATGATGTAAAAATAATTTCAGAAAAGCATGCATCAGCCTACACTATTCTATCTATAAAAACAGATGAAATAAACTATAAATTTGGAGACACCTTAAATGTAGAAGCAAAGCTTCAACCTATTGATTTTATTGCACATCCAGCACAATTCGACTATAAAAGATATTTAAATCTAAAACATGTTTACCATAAATTACAAACATCAAAAGAAGAAGTAAAATTAATTTCACACCGTAAGTCCTTCTCTATTTTAGCCATTAGTAATAATTGTAGAAGTAGATTATTGAGTATTTTAAAATCGAATATTAATGACGAGGGTAGTTATGAAATGTCGGCTGCTTTGTTATTGGGTGAACGTAGTGATTTAGACAAGAGTTTATTGAAAAGCTACAGCGATACGGGTACTATTCATATCATTTCGGTATCTGGCTTACATGTTGGTATTATATTTATAGTACTTCAATTTATACTAAAACATATCCCTTTTCTTAAAAATGTAATTATTAAGTGTGTCATTGTGTTGATATGTATATGGTTTTATTCAACACTTACTGGATTACCTGCTTCTGTAATTAGGTCTGCATTAATGATTAGTTTTCATTCTATAGGGAAGGCCATTTCCTCTAAATCCAATAGTATTAACCATGTTGCCGCTTCTGCCATATTGCTATTGAGTATTAATACCAATTACCTATTTGATATAGGCTTCCAACTCTCCTATCTGGCGGTATTGGGTATTATGTATTTACAAAAGCCAATAAGCGATTTATATATCCCTAAAAGTAAATTGAGCAATTACATTTGGTTAACAACTAGTGTATCACTTGCTGCGCAATTATTCACATTGCCTCTTTGTTGGTATTATTTTCACCAGTTTCCTAATTATTTTATAATTGCTAATTTAATCGCAATCCCACTTTCAAGTGTGGCCTTATATGCTTCTATAGCCAATTTAGCCTTTTCTACTATTCCATTTTTAAGTAAACTAAGTGAATGGGCGCTCATATATAGTATCAAATGGCTTAATAATTATTTAAGTTGGATATCTACTTGGCCGTATGCCGTGAGTAAATTAGAACGAATTGATTTATTTCAGTGTTTATGTTATTGTGTAATTCTATTTTTTTTGATTCTATATAGAAAAGAGGAGATTCGAATTGCTCTACAATATTGTTTAGTAATGTGTATTATTTCAACCAGTTATTCCATTGTAATTCGATTAAAACATCAACATAATCACCTATGGGTACAAAAATTAAAATATCAGGTTAATTATTCAATTGAAGAGAACAACGCACTTACTCATTTTATATTTAAAGGTGAAAAACAAAAGAACATTTCCCAGCAAATTAACTTATGGAGACAATATTCCAATAAGCATCAAACCGTTAAATTCATAGAAACTAAAAATTATGAGCTGCTCATCAATGGAACAAAATACTCTAATAAACCTCTAAAAGAGCTTAAATTAGGTAACAATTACCATAAAATATGCTTAAAATGATTATTAATCCTTAAATTCGTGTAAAAAATATAAAATATGAAAAAAGTAATTCTATGCTTAGGGTTAGCATCTATCCTAGTATTTTCACAAGAAACATTTGCACAAAAGAAAGATACCAAACAAGAGAAAGATACCAAACAAGATCCTAAGAAATTAACAGAAGGAGTTATAATTTACGATTTGAAAATAGATGGTGGAGAAGAAACTGGATTGATGGCTGCTATGATTCCTACAGAATTAGTTGTAAAATTTAAGGGCACAAAATCGAGAGCTGAATTTGCAACAGGAATGACCGAAACGATAGCAATTACAGACTCTAAAGATGATAAAGCTGCTGTTGTATTGATAGACATGATGGGGTCTAAATATGCGATGACATTTAGTAAAGAAAAAATCGATGAGCAAAGAGCTAATATGCCAATTTATGACATCTTAGAAACTAAAGAAACTAAAATAATAGCTGGATACACTTGTATCAAGGCTGTTTGTGTTAATCAAAAAACTTCTGAAGAAGTGATTGTTTATTATACACCAGAAATACCATATACCGAAAACACATTTAACGCAGAGTTTAAAAAAATTAAAGGTATGCCAATGGAATATGTTGCTAAAATGTCGAATTTAAAAATGACCGTAACAGTTCGTGAAGTAAAAAAAGATAAAGTAGAAGATGTAGCATTCATAGTTCCTGCTGAGTACAAAAAAGTTACTCAAGAAGAATTAATGAAAGAATTAGGTGCTGGAGGAGAATAATTTATAATGAGAATAGTAAAGTCGTTTTTTAAATTCATCCTCTTTTGGATGATTGTTTTTAGTATTCAACGATTACTGTTTTACATATTTCATTTCAAACAAATACAAGAAGCCACAATTTCTGAACAATTGTGGCTTTTTATAAAAGGCCTTCGATTAGATTTATCGATGACTGGGTATTTTCTCTTGATACCTATATTACTATTAATTCTACAAGTTTTCATTCCTAAAAAGTCGCATATACTCGATAAGGTAATAACAATTTACACCTATATACTAATTGTTATTATTGTATTATTTGGAATAATAGATTTAAGTATTTATAAAGAGTGGGGAGCTAAATTAAATAGTAGAGCGGTGGAGTTTTTAATTCTATCGCCAGGAGAAGCACTCGCTTCCAGTACATCTTCACCTCTATTACTATCGACAATTATTTTTATAATACAAATACTATTGTTTAGTATACTCTACAAGAAATTCTTTCGATTTGAATATGATGCAAAACTTCATTTATTCTTCAAAATAATTTCAATACCTATTTTTACATTTTTAGCAGTAATGATGCTTAGGGGTGGTTTACAATTAGCGCCTATTAATCAAAGTGCAGTCTATTTTTCAAAACACAGTGTCATTAATCATGCTAGTTTAAATACCGAGTGGAATTTAATGCATTCTGTTATCGAAAATCATTTTAGTAACGATAATCCATACGTATTTATGGATGATAAGGAAGCAAAGCGATTAGTAGATTCATTATATAAACCAGAAGAAAATTATGGTACAAACATTTTAAATAATACGGAACCAAACATTGTTTATATCATTTTAGAGAGTTTTACTTCTGATGTAATAGAACATTTTGGCGGAGAGAAAGATGTATGCCCTAACCTAAATAAAATGGCAGAGGAAGGTTTATCATTTACCAATATTTATGCATCTGGAGATAGAACTGATAAGGGAATGATTGCCATATTGAGTGGCTTCCCTTCTCAAGCAGTGCGAACAATTATCCAACAACCAGATAAATTTGAAAAACTTCCATCACTACCTAAAACATTGAGTAGTGGACGATATACCTCCTCTTTTTTTTATGGTGGAGAATCGGAATTTGCAAATTTTAAATCTTATTTAGTCTCGGCAGGAATTGAAAAAATTATTGATAAAAATGATTTTTCTGCAAACCAAATGAACTCTAAATGGGGTGCTCATGATGGGTATTTATTTGATAAAGTATTAGAAGAATTACCGAAACAAAAGCAGCCATTCTTTTCTATTTTACTCACACTAAGTTCACACGAACCATTTGAAATACCTGTTTCTTCACCTTATAACGGAGAGGATTTGCCTTCTAAATTCAGAAAAGCGGCACATTATACAGACCAATGCATTGCTGATTTTTTCCAAAAAGCAAAAAAAGAAGAATGGTACAAAAACACTTTGTTTGTAATAGTTGCCGACCACGGACATCGCTTACCTAAAGAATATGAAAAGGCATATGATGTTAGAAAGTTCAGAATCCCATTAATTTTTTATGGAGATGTTATCAAAAAAGAATACTTACATAAAAACATATTAAAAGTGGGCTCACAAACAGACATTGTAAGTACCATCATTAATCAATTAAGACTTGGGAGAATGAATTACCCTTGGTCTACCGATTTGTTGAACAACAAGCCAGGATTTGCGTTTTACACGTACGATAACGGCATTGGCTGGATTGACGATCAGGAAAAAATAACAATGGATAATGTTACTCAAAACATTACTTCTCGAGAGGGAGATTCTACCAACGAAGCAAAGAGAGTTTTAACAGGAAAAGCTTATATGCAAAGGGTTTTTGGGCAATATCTTTCTTACTAGTGTGCTCGTGTGCTCGACAGTTATTTTAAGTTTTAAACTTAAAATAACTTTTTCTCTATTATCAAAGAGGCTACTACCTTGTCAATTGGCAAAGTCATGCAATCTTCATCGAAATCCTTTAAATTAATCCAACGAAGTGATTGTTGACCATTTGAATTGTCTTTAAAATCAAAAGGGATGTTAGAAACAGGAAACGCAAACTCTTCCAATGCTTTAACTGTGTAATAAATGCTAATGATTTGAGTATCATTGAAGGCAGATTTTTGATAAAAATCGGTGGTGTAAAAATGATCTAGAACTTCTATTTTAAGATTACATTCTTCCATAAATTCTCGAATTAAGCATTCCCTTGTACCCTCTCCTAACTCTAAACCACCACCAGGAAACTTAGTATGAGGAAAATTATAATCCAACTCATCTGAAACTAAAATTTCAGTCGAATCATTTATTAAAATACCATAAACTCTAACGTTAAATTTGAACATCCTTAAAATGCTTAGCGTTATTCATCACCAAATTGGCATTCCACACAATATTTCGTTCTTGAGGGTGTTTACGAACAGCACAATCTACAGAGCAATAATTGCAACAATTAGGCACACACGGATCAACATGTATAAATAGCTCTACTCCATTTTCAACATTACGTTCTATGAGTTTTTCTATTAATTCAATTTCATCATGTGCTCGTACTAAATCGAAATAATAAGGAACCGTTACATGGCAATCAATATGTAAATCGTGCCCATATTTTTGTGCACGTAAATTATGCACATCTATCCACTCAGGTTTACGTTCTTTTTGGAAAATATTTACAATTTCTTCTACTAAGTCGTTATCTACTTCATCCATCAACCCAGAAATAGATTTTCGAATTAAAAAATATCCATTATATAAAATCATGAATCCAAGAAGTAATGAAATTACACTATCTAGAACAACTAGATCTGTTAACTTAATTATAATCAATCCTAAAACTAATCCAGCACTTGTATAAGCATCTGTTAACAAATGCTTTCCATCAGCTTCTAAAGTCATAGAATGAAGTTTTTTTCCTTGCTTTATTACTACATACCCAACCCCATAATTCATCAACCCTGCAATAACACTCAACCAAATACCACTATCTAAATTATTAATATTCTGTGGGTGAATAAAGGCTTCAATTGATTTGTAAATAATATTAATAGCCGCAAATACAATTAAGGCGCCCTCAAATCCAACCGCAAAGAATTCTACTTTACCATGCCCATAAGGATGGTTGTTATCTTTCGGTTGTGCAGCCAAATAGATGCTATAAAAAGCAAACGCGCCAGCCACCACATTAATTATGTTTTCTAAGGCATCTGTATAAATAGCATTAGAATGAGTAATAAAAAACGCAATGAATTTAATAATAGTGATGACCACACCAAATATTAAAACAGCAGTAATTATTTTAAGACGTTTTTTTTGTATTTCCAATACGGTAATAATTGTGACGTAAATATAGGAAATTCGAAGTATTGAATGATAGAACTCTCGAATTTTCGAAAAAATAAAGACGTTTTTATCATTAGATTCATTTAAAGAATTAAACTAAATTTGAAGAATGATTAAGCGCGAACTCCTTTCCTACTTATCGAATGCAATTGAAAAAAATATTTCTCAATTAAAAATGGATATTCAATCGCTATACGATTCCAGAAATAACGATACAAAAAGTAGTGCTGGAGACAAATACGAAACAAGTAGAGAAATGGCTCAAATTGAACTAAATAAATTAGAAGCTCAATTAAGTAAAACGTTACAATTAAATAATGAATTATCGAAAATAGACCTCAACATAAAATATAAAAAGATTGAATTAGGAGCGCTTATTCATACAAATAAGGAGAATTTTTTATTGTGCATTCCTTACGGAAAAATTGAAATCAAGAGTCAATTATTTTATGCAATATCACCTGCATCACCAATAGGAATGGCTCTTTTAGGAAAAAAAGTTGGAGACAAGGTAGACTTTCAGGGAAGGGAGATTCTTGTAGTGGGTATTGAGTAGTGGGTAATGGGTAGTGAGTATGAATTATTAATCTGCAAAACTATCAATAGTTATTTGATACTTCAGGCTTTACCACGGGATTGATATTTATCACTCCTTTATTAATTAAGAACATTACTATTTTTAGACAAAAAAAAATGCTGAACGCGAACGTCCAGCATTACTTTCAATCGTTTAACTAAACCCTATAAACCCTCGAAATAGTATACATTAACATCTGTTCCAGTGGTATTTTTTAACCAAAGTTCTTTAGATGCTAATCGTTGAATATTATAAATGATAGTATCAGAATCAATAATGATTTTTACATCCTCATCGTCATTCACGAAATTCCAAGTACCATCATTAGTAGTTCTAATTGGGAATCCAAAAACAGAACCCTCAATCGTTTGTGTTAAAGTACCATTATTAAATACTGCATAGGTGTATGTAGAGCCATTAATATCTTGTGTAATACCATTTTTCTCATACTTTGTTAAAGTCCAGTTATTGGTAAATCTATCCTTTCTAGAATATACCGATACAATTGGATCATCATCACCTTTCTGACAAGATGGTAAAACTGTTGAGATTGCACTTACAATTAAAATGCTAGCCAAATAAAATTTTATATTTTTCATACTACAAATGTGCGCTATATTATGCCCCGAATCTTACAGATGTATTTGAAAAAGTTGCATATATTACACTTTTAATGGTAGCTCGTATTTCGTATTTCGTAGCTGGTAAATTTTTTATGTTAATTTATTTTATATGGTTCGATACTTTTTTCTATTTATCATTTCACTTTTTTCGAATTTTATATACGCGCAAGACCATCGATTTCACTTGCTTTTAGTAGGTGGTGCAAATGCGTCGCAGGTAAACGGCGATAAACTTGCAGGGTTTGATAAATTTGGATTGAATGTGGGTGCAGGTGTAAAAAGAAGTATAACTACTAAATATGGTTATCAAATAGAATTTCTTTATTCGGAAAAAGGAAGTAAGGATGTAGCAAGCACTAATAACCCAATTCCAGATACGCTATTTCAGTTTAATTATATTGATATACCGATTGTGTTTTCATACACCATATACCCAAAATTGAATATTGAAGGTGGAATATATAATAGCATAAGGTTAAAAGCTATTTATAGTGATTTAATAAATGATTACGACAGAACTAGTTTAATTAGACCAACAGATCATGGATTTACAGGCGGTGTTAACTATCAGATTTTAGATCATTTAAGTGTTAATGCTAGAATAAGTCAGTCTGTTTTCGACATAAATGCGAGCATCGAGCGATATTTTAATTTAGTAACAAGCTTTAGTATTAGATACTCCCTTTAGTAAATTTTAGTATTTTAGTCGCTTACAAACACTCACATTGCATGGCCTTTTTATCCCATCGATTAAAGTTATTTACTGAATCTCAGACGCTTATGATGGCGAAACTGAGTAGAGAATTGAAAAGTAAAGGTGTAGATATCATTAATTTAACCCTTGGAGAACCAGATTTTCATACTCCAGACCATATTAAGGAAGCTGCAAAAGCAGCAATAGATCAAAATTTTTCATACTACACCCCTGTTGTTGGATATCTAGATTTAAGAGAGGCTGTTTGCCGTAAACTTAAACGAGAAAATAATTTGGATTATACCCCAGAACAGATTGTTGTATCAACAGGAGCAAAACAAAGCATAGCAAACGCCATTTTATCGACCATTAATGCTGGAGATGAAGTATTGGTGCCTACACCCTATTGGGTTTCGTATTCTGAAATGATAAAATTAGCAGAAGGTGTACCTGTATTTATAAACGCTAGTGTAGAGTCGCATTTTAAAATTTCTCCAGAACAATTGGAAGCTGCTATTACAGATAAAACGAAGATGTTAATATTTTCATCTCCTTGTAATCCAACTGGAACGGTGTATACCAAATCTGAATTAGAAGCTTTTGCAAATGTTCTTGCTAAATATCCAAATATTTGGATTATTTCTGATGAAATATATGAGCACATTAATTATATCGGAGGGCATGAAAGCATTGCTCAGTTTGAGAATATAAAAGACAGAACCATCATAATAAATGGTTTATCGAAAGCATTTGCGATGACTGGATGGAGATTAGGATATATGGCTTCTTCAGTAGAATTAGCAAAAGCATGTGATAAAATTCAAGGTCAGTTTACATCTGCTACCAGTTCAATCTCTCAAAGAGCTGCAATTACTGCACTAGATGGAGGGTTAGCTCCTACGCTTGAGATGCGCGATGAATACAAGAGAAGAAGAGATTTGGTTTATGATTTATTAAAAGAAATACCTGGGTTAAAAACCAATTTACCAGATGGTGCATTTTATTTCTTTCCAGACATTAGTTCTTTCTTCGGAAAAAAACACGATGCAGTTACCATCAATACTGCAGAAGATTTATGCATGTATTTATTGCACGATGCACATGTTTCGTTAGTAACTGGTGCTGCTTTTGGTAGCCCGAATAATATAAGATTCTCTTACGCAAGCTCAGAAGATATTCTGAGAGAAGGAATGAGAAGAATTAAAGAATCATTAGCAAAATTGAAATAAAATGTCCGAGTACTTAATAAACATATTCGATTCATTCAATAAACAAAACGTATTAATTATCGGCGATGTAATGGTCGATTCTTATTTATGGGGAAATGTAGAACGAATTTCTCCTGAAGCACCTGTACCCATTTTAAATGTCAAGAAAAAGGAAAGCAGATTAGGTGGTGCCGCAAATGTGGCATTAAATGTTAAATCGCTTGGAGCAAACCCTATTTTATGCTCGGTAATTGGAAACGACCAACATCAACAATTATTTAAAGATTTATTAACAGAATCTGGATTAACAGACAAAGGGATTATAAGTTCCAATGAACGAATAACAAGTGTAAAAACTAGGTTAATTGGCCACCATCAACATTTATTTAGAATAGATGATGAAGATGACTCTCCTTTAAATGATCAATTAAGCGAAGCATTATTTCAACGAATAGTAGAATTAATAAAAACTGAAAATATTTCTGTTATTATTTTTGAAGATTATGATAAAGGTGTAATCCAGCAAAAACTAATAGACAATGTAGTTTCAGAAGCAAATAAAAATAAAATCCCAGTAGTAGTTGATCCTAAAAAACGAAATTTTTTAGGCTATAAAAATGTACAACTTTTCAAACCAAATATTAAAGAGCTCAAAGAAGGACTAAAAGTAGAATTTGATCATTATCACCATCCAAGTTTAATTGATGCTGCAAAAAAATTAAAATCGATTTTAAATGCAGAAATGGTAATGATAACCTTATCTGAACAAGGAATTCTTTTAGTTGACAACGAAGAGGCGAAAATTAGTCCAGCACATATTAGAAGTATTTCTGATGTTTCTGGAGCTGGCGATACGGTAATAAGTGTTGCAGCACTAGGTCTTGCAGCAGGAATGTCGCCTATAGAATTTTCTGAGTTAGCGAATTTAGCAGGTGGTTTGGTATGTGAAAAAGTGGGTGTTGTACCTATTGACAAAAACGAACTACTAAATGAAGCCATACTTCTCGAAAACCATTAAGATAGTAGGGGTTTTAGCCTTCATTCTATTTTCAGAATACACATCCGCTCAACTAATTTCGGAACTGAAATTTATTGGATTAACGCGTACTAAATATTCATACTTAAGAGACCATATTGTAAAATCGAAAGTTGGAGATAAAGTAGATACTGCAAAAATCAAAAAAGATGTACAAGAGATTTATAATCTCCGTCATTTTTCATCCGTAAATTATCTAATTCTTCCAACTCCAGATACCAATTATGTTGAAGTTCGATTTATTATGGTGGAAACTTTTTCTATGTTTCCGGTTTTAGATTTAGGACTCACCAAAGATTTCTTTAAAATTCAGGCAGGAGCTGTAGACTTTAACAGCTTTGGAAGGTCAGGGAATACAAGCCTTTATGTTCGTAGGCTTGGTAGAATGACCTATTTATTTAATGGAGATTATCCTTATTTACTAAAAGGCAAACATGGCTTAGTGGCTGACATTAATAAAGTTGGCTCCTATGAGCCCATCTACTACAATGGGCATAAAAATGAATATAGCTATGATCTTTATAACATTGTTTTTTTGCATCGATATGACATTAATTTACATTCATTTACTAAAATAGGATTTGGATATCAGTATGAAACCTTTAGACCACATACCTATTCTTCCCTATCAAATGAATATCCTCTAAAATCGAATGCTAATAGATGGTTATTCAGAGTAAATTATAAATATGCTAAAATCAATCTAAACAGAATAAACCAGAATGGTTATGCATTTGATATTAGTTACAATGCAATTGAGTCGGATGCTAAGAAGAATATCTTATTCGGCAGTTCGAAAAAATTATTGGCAGATTTAAGATATTACACAAATTTAAATAGTTATACGAATCTTGCGATACGCATACGAGCAGGAATTGGAAAATCTTCTTATTTCGATCAATTTGTATTAGATGACAATACGAATATCCGAGGCATCGGGTTTAAGCGCTATCGAATGGATAATGAGTTTGTGATAAATCTAGAAACAAGGCAAACTATCTACAGACATCGCCAAGGCATCCTACAAGCCGTTGTATTCAACGATTTTAGTGTAGGCCATAACTTCATAGGCGGAGGACTAAGAGCTTACTTAGAGCAGATACATGGAGTTGTACTAAGATGCGATTATGGGATGAATAGTAATGATTTTAGCCAGGGTGGAATTGTAGCAGGGATACATCAGTATTTTTAGTAGCTGGTAACTGGTAGTTGGAAAATAATTGTTAATTGTTAATCAATTATTGTTAATTCAATCAAACCATTTAGCACCTTTAAATCAACTTCTTCTAATTTATTAATATACAGGCACCCTACTCCTGTTTTATGTTTACCAAGTTTTTCTAGAATTGGAGCATTCTTCTTTAAGTCGAGCATTAAGTATAAAGACAGGTTAGCCTTACGAGGAGAAAAACCAATTTTCAACCAATCTACTTCCCTACCAGTTGCTGGACTTTTATATCTTTTATTACCAAACCCGATAATTGAACTACTCCATAATACGGGTTCTTCACCAGTAGCTTTTTTCATCATTTCTAACAGAACAAAACAATCTTTTCTTTTTTGCTCATCCTCTACTTTGTTAATAAAATCTACCACACTCACTGTTGTGGGCTTGGTTTTGATTTCTACAAGTTTTGATTTTTTTTCTGCCATGGTTTGGATTGTTGGACTGCTGGATTATTGGACTATTGGATTATTTGTCATAATAATTAGCTTTAAAAAATTAAAAATTTCACATAATTAGATTATCCAATTTATGAGTTAGAGCACCTTTTTTCATCTCTAGTTCTATCGAATCAAAGTCGATTTTTTGCGCTGTTTTTAAAAGTTCTCCGCTTTTAAGTAGATGAATCTCATCGCATGTATCTTTCAAAGTAGAAAATATATGTGAAGATATCAACACTGTTTTATTCAATTCTCTTAACCTTAGTATTATTTCAGAGAGCAAAATATTACTATGAATATCTACTCCATTAAAGGGTTCGTCGAGAATAAAGTATTTATTTCTCTGTAGTAATAATGCCGTAATTGCTAGTTTTTTTTTCATACCAGTAGAATAGGTGGAGGCATATTGATCTAAGGGTAAATCGAAAATATTTGATTTATTTAAATTATCAATACCAACTTTCCTTGCATTGCATATAAATCTAATGTATTCTTCGCCTGTAATTTTAGAAAAGAAAAAGGGTTCCGTAAGTAATAATCCTAAGTGATTTTTTAAGGGTGCTAAATCAGAATTAA
>CALRIM020000023.1:0-24612 GCA_943360385.1 Rhizobium sp. Q54
AGTTAGTGATATTCATCAAAAAAATAGTTTTATAAAAACCATAGAATCTACTCATCTTGTATTAGATTCAACTATACTAGGGTATATTCAGGATCCAGTTACAGGAAGAACGCCAGTGTATGATATAAAAGAACGTGATGTTACTGAGATTGAAAAAAATAATATTGAATTTAGAAATAAATTGTATTCGTTAGATATACCAGTAATGTTAGATTGGAGAGTAATAAGAAAAAATAGATTTGGACTTTCTTTAAATGCAGGAATTAGAGCTACTCATCTAATTGGAAATAATTATACTTATTTAAATAAAGAAGGTGTTGTGGAAGTTAATCGTTCGTTTAATAGAAACATATTAACAACTTCAACAGGTATAGAATTAAATTATTTCTTCAATAGCAAGATATCTACTTATTTAAGTGCAAATTTTTCAAAATCATCAGCACCTTTATTAAATAATGGAGCAAGTATTGGGGTTGGATTAAAGTATAAGTTTTATTAATATCATGAGAAATAATTTTAATCATAAGACAGCTTGGGGTTTTTTCGGTTTGATGTTTTTAACACTTGCCGTAAATGCACAAGTTGCTTCAATTTATTTGGATATTAATAATGTAAAAGCTGATTATATTGCAGATGGTAGATTATTTCGGAGTAATAATGATGTTAATCTAATGGGGTATTTTATACCTAAAGATAATCCAAAGAAGGAATTAACCATTTCCAATGGCGGATTAATGATAGGTGGTTTTGATGAGAATGGGTTGTTACATGCTTCGAGTGTTTCTGTATTTTTAGCTGATACAATTAAAAGGTTGGAAAACGATTTCTTACCAGGCCCATTAAATATTATCACCGGCGAAGCTCAAAATTCTGAGAATTGGAATCGTATTTGGAAGGTGACGAAATCGACAATAGATTACCACAAGGCAAATTATCAATCTGCTAATTATATTGTTCCACAAGAAATATTGGACTGGCCTGGTAATGGCCCAGTAGGTTGTTCACCAATTTTGGCTCCTTTTTTTGATAGGGATGGCGATGGTTTGTATGAACCCCATAATGGAGATTATCCAATCATTAAGGGAGATCAAGCTGTGTTTTTTATTTTTAATGATAATGGAGGAGCGCATAACGCAATTCCAGGTGGAGCTACATTTAAGACCGAAATACATGGTATGGCATGGGCTCGAGTAAATAGTAATGAGTATTTAAATAATGCAACTTTTTTGGATTACACCATTTTTAACAGATCATCAACTAATTATTATAAGGTAAAAACAGGGTTATGGTTAGACCTAGATATTGTTTCAGGATACAGTGATTATTTAGCGACTGATACTTCAAGAAACATGGTCTATGGATATAATCCAGATAGTGTTGCTAGTAATGGAACAGGTTCTATGAAGTTGAACCCTGTGCAGGGCTTGATATATTTAGATAAAAAACTACATTCATCAATGCCTTTTTTTGATAATAGTATAATAAATATAAATGGTTTTCCTAAGAATGCGATAGAGCTTAATAGGTATTTAAATGGACTCTGGGCAGATGGAACTATTTTGTCTTACGGAACCACAAATGGAAGAGGTGGAACACAGGAAACAAAATATGCGTTTAGTGGTGACGTTTGCTCGAATATTGGCTGGCATGAAAATGATGTACCAGGTGATAGAATGTTTGTATCCAGTATAAACATAGATACTTTAAAAGCTGGAGGCAGTTTTGATTTTAATGTTGCATTTGTATATGCTCGTGGTGATTCGGGTGTTATTAGTAGTGCATGTAAATTAAAACACGTTGCAGATTATTTGCAAACTGAATTTAATAGTGGAAGATTAACAGGATTAAATACAAGTACTGTACCTGAAAAGATAAATATTTTTCCTAATCCGCTAACAAGTCAATCTATTATAGAACTAGGACAATTGGGCGATGAAAAGTTTGAAATTATTATTACAGATTTAACAGGTAAAATAATTAGAGCAGAAAAAAATGTTGTAGGTGATTATACCCTTGAAGCGAATGGTTTTGCAAGTGGTATGTATATTCTAAAAGTGGTGTCAATGAATAAAGAATATGTATCTAAGTTTATAGTCAATTAATTGGTATGCATATGAAAAAAATAACTACTCTAAAAATAATACCATTTGTTTTTACAATATTATTTTTTCAGAATTTTGCAAAAGCTCAATTATCAAAAACCTTTCTAGATATTAATGATGTAAAAGCGATTTACTTAGCCGATGGCAGAATGTTTTGGGACGCAACAAAAACTGGAAATCCTATGTATTATGTGCCTAAAAATAACCCCAAAAAAGTGTCAACTATTTTTGCTGGTGCATTTATGATTGGTGGAGTAGACGGGGGTGGGCAATTGCATACAGCTGGTATGACGTATAGGCAACGTGGTGTTGATTTTTGGCCAGGGCCACTAAACACTACTACTTGTGAGCCTCACGAGCCAGCAAATTGGAATAGAATATGGAATGTGAAAAAATCTACGATAGATTATCACAGAGCAAACTACAAATCTGCAAATTACGTGGTTCCTCAAGAAATTTTAGATTGGCCTGGGAATGGACCATTTGGATGCTCGCCAGTTTTGGCTCCATTTTTTGATAGAGATGGAGACGGCTTGTATGAACCACTAGTTGGCGATTACCCAATAATTAAAGGAGATCAAGCAGTCTTTTTTATTTTAAATGATAATGGGGGAGAACATACTCATTACCCCGGAGGTCTGCCATTGAAAATAGAAATACATGGCATGGCTTGGGCGCGTACAAGCACCAATAAATTTTTAGACCAAGCCACTTTTTTAACATATACAGTTTTCAACCGTTCTGCATCTACTTATTACAATACGAGGGCCATCATATTTACAGATTTTGATTTGGGGAACCCAGAGGATGATTATATTTCCACTGATACTAATCGAAATTTAATTTATTGCTATAATGCAGATAGTATAGATGAAGATAGGCAAGCCTATGGTTACGGATTAAACCCGCCAGCACAAGGAGTTTTGTTTTTAGATAGGAAACTGAACAATAGCATTGCGTTTACGAATCAAGGTATAGCTGGAGTTAATTCAGACCCAGAAGATGCAGTGGAGTTATATAGGTATCTCAATGGCTTTTGGGCAGATGGTAACCCATTGGTATATGGAACCACAGATGGTAGAGGAGTTGGGAATTCAAGTAAGTATATTTTTACTGGTAATATGTGTGATGAAACTGGTTGGATTGAGACTCAACCAAAAGGTGATAGGAGGGGTTTGGGAACCTTTGTGATTGATACATTTTTAGCAGGAAGCAATTTTACTATTAATCTAGCATTTGTTTATGCTCGTGGCGATCCTGGAATTAGCAGTAGCGAATGTAAAATATTAGATGCGGCAGATTATTTACAAGCTGAATTTAATAGTGGAAGATTAACTGGAATAAATACACCTGTTTCACTCGAAAAGTTAAGTGTTTCACCTAATCCGGTAACCGACGTATCTATTATAAAACTAGGGTATTTAAACGAAGGAAACTTTGATGTAACGATAACAGATTTAGCTGGGAGGATATTAAAAGTTGAAAATAATATCGATGCTGATTATAAGATATTAGCAAGTGATTTCACAACTGGAATGTACATTATTAAATTGAGATCGAACTCAAAAGAATATGTTTCTACTTTTATTGTAAAATAATTAATAGGTCTATGTTTTGTTTGTTTTGAGGAGGGTAGAGATACCCTCCATATTATTTCAACAAGCTGAAGATGCCGGTAGATGTTTTAGTAGTGTGGTTTTCATCTTCATAAGAAATAAAATAGATATAAGCACCATCTGTGCACTCGCTATTTGCAGAATCCTTTCCATCCCAATTGTTTTTATAATTGTCGTCGTCGTATATTAAAACACCCCATCTGTTAAATATTTTTAGTTTGAAATATGAACTTGTTGAGCAATTAAATTCAATAACTAGGTTGTCGTTTCTGCCATCGTTATTCGGACTAAAAACATCAGGTACTTTTGGAGTACAGAGGCAATTTAATTTATTCACTTTAATAGTATCTGTATAATTATAATTCAAGCAATCATTGTTTACTTGCACTTTGTAAATACCAGAATCCACTATTGTTTTTTGACTACTTAAATCGCCATCATTCCAAATAAAAGTAGAAGAAGTATCAAACGAGATATATTTATAGATTTCATCGTCGCATAAATCCACCTCTGTGTAAGATTTATTAGTTTTGAATTGATAAGGAGAGTAAATAGATGTTCCGTGAATGAAATATCCAGCAGAATTAGGCCCTGCAGAGCTATTGGAAATCCCATAGGAGAATGCTTGAAATCCATTTTTAGCTTTTAAGGTATGTGTTTCTTGTGTTATCTCGAATTCAGCCGTATAGTAGAATTTATTAAATTCCTCAAACTTATTTTTAATGTCCACACCATCAAGATAAATAGAATCGAGCGATTCTTTTGGGATTAAAATATTAATATATCTTTTTTGAAAATAACCATTTGGTGGATAAAATGTAGCATAATTAGTGAGATTTTCTATTGGGTGAAGTTGGAATAATTCTGGATCTCCCATCGCATCATTCATGCAGGCACTGCTTTCAAAAATCCTAAAAACCATTATATTGGTTGATGATCTTATTATACTATTTTGTGTTATATAATATCTGTAATTTTCGTCTTTCTGAAGTATAAAATTTTCACCATCAATCTCTAAACAGGTGTTATCGCTTATCGCATTAATTAAAATTATACTTTCGTTATTACCATGAATTTTACTTATTAAGTAAGTTTTCCCTAATAATCTATTGGGTAATACTTGTTCATATAATTCTTCTGAGCAGCAGCCTGTACAATTTGAACCCTTTACGGAAGTTTTTGCAGATACGAAAACCGAAACGGGTTTTGTTGCATGTAGTGTGAAAGCTGGAAATCTGTTTAACACCAGTACATTTTTTTTATTTAGATTATAATGCGAGGTGCCATTAATTTTAGTAAAAATATCTACAATTGTATTATCATCTGTAGGCACAATAATATGATTAGTGGCAGTATCCCTAAATATATCATCGAAATCTATATCATTGTATACTGTGTCCAAAAAGTTAGTTGGTAATAAACAGAATCCTTCATCTTCTGCTGTATTGAAAATTGTTACATAACACGTAGAGGGTTTAGTAGTGCTTACTCTTATTGCTTGGTTTTGGTTATTGCCTTTTTTTAACAATGAATCAAACCATGCTCTTTCAAAATTTATCGATGTGCACAAATCTAAATTGTTATTAAAATAAATAGTTGTATCCTGAAATGTAATCGTCCCTTCTATAACCTCTTTAGAGCATATTCTAAGGTTTATTAATACATATCTTGTGTTGGGTTGGGTAAATACAAATTCTGTTCCCTCCCAAGTAGTTTGTTGAGCGTTCGATTTTGTTGATGATATAAAAATCATCAGGAGTATGAATATTAATTTGCCTTTCAATTATTGTGCTGACAATAGATTAGCGTTAATCGCTGCTTAGCAATTTATTTTATTTACGCGAGTAGCATGTCTACCCCCCTCAAAAGGTGTATTAATAAAGGTTGTAGTAATTTCTATAGCTTGCTCTGGAGTAGTAAACCTTGCTGGTATACAAACTATGTTTGCATTGTTATGTTGACGAGCTAAAGCAGCTAAAGGCACATCCCAACAAATGGCAGCGCGAATATCTTTATGTTTATTTGCTGTAATGGCTACCCCGTTGGCACTTCCACAAATTAAAACACCCAATTCAAATTCTTCTTTCTGAACAGCAGTAGCTAAAGGGTGCACAAAATCTGGGTAATCAACTGAGTCTGCATTATGCGGACCAAAATCTTTTACAGTATGACCTGCTGCTTCCAAAATAGGAATTAATAATTGCTTGTATTCATATCCGGCATGGTCGCCTCCAATTGCTATTTTCATAATTTTATTTTTTAGTTTGAATAAAACTCTCTCTCTTCAATTAACTTTTTCTTTTGCACTCTTGCCGAAACAAAAATACTGATTTCGAAAAGGAAATATAATGGTGCCGCTACCAATAAAAGGGTAGGAGCATCTGGAGTTGGAGTGATAAAGGCTGCAATTAAAATAATAATAAAGAATGAAATTCTTCTGTTGCTTCTCATAAATTGTGGAGTCATCATTCCCATTTTAGATAAAAAATAGATGATGATTGGGAGTTCGAAAACTAATCCTGTAGCTAAGGTTAACATGGCTACTGTAGATAAGTAAGAATCCAAGGTGATTTGATTTACAATTTCTTCACTGATCACATAACTTCCTAAAAAGTTTACAGACATTGGTGTAATTATGAAATAGCCAAATGCAATACCTAAAAGAAAAAGAAAAGAGCCATAGAAAATTAATCCTCTTGCATTTCTTCTTTCTTTTTTGTGTAACCCTGGTTTAATAAATTGCCACATCTCTACTAGTAAGTACGGAAAGCCAACAACAAATCCAACATAAAAAGAGGCGGTAAGGTGTAGGTTAAACTGCCCCGCCATGGTGTTGTTCATAATGGTGAAGTTTATTTTATCGATGCATAAACCTGCATCTAAATTATAATATTGTTGAAGCTTGCAGAGCATTCTGTATGTCCAAAAGTCTGTTCTCTTAGGCCCGAAAATAATGGTATCAAAAAGAATATCCTTGTAAAAGAAGGCAACTAGTGCGAGTGTAATTATTACAACTGATGAACGAACGAGATGCCAACGAAGCGACTCCAAATGGTCAACGAATGACATTTCCGAATTGGGATCTGTAGCGCTGCGAAAATTATCTAAAAAGCTTGCCATATAATAAGGCCAAATTTAAACAAAAAAAGCGGACCGAAGTCCGCTTTTAATTATTCTGTAAAGTCGAATGTTTCTAAGAATTTTGTGGTGAAATTCCCCGCTCTAAAATTCGGGTCTTTCATCAATTTCAAATGGAAAGGAATAGTTGTTTTTACTCCTTCAATTACGAATTCACTCAATGCTCTTTCCATGGTGCAAATAGCCTCATCGCGTGTTTGTGCCACACAAATAAGTTTCGCAATCATAGAGTCGTAGTTAGAAGGAATTACATAACCAGCGTAAACGTGAGTATCTACACGCACTCCGTGACCACCTGGTGAATGGAAGTTTGTTATTTTTCCTGGAGATGGGCGGAAATTGTTCCATGGATCTTCGGCATTTATACGGCACTCAATGGCAAACATTGTTGGCTCGTAGTTTTTACCAGAGATAGGAATTCCTGCTGCAACTTTAATTTGTTCTTTTATTAAATCGTAGTTAATTACCTCTTCAGTTACTGGATGTTCTACCTGAATACGAGTATTCATTTCCATGAAGTAGAAATTACGATGTTTGTCTACCAAGAACTCAATGGTCCCAGCACCTTCATAATTCACCGCTTGTGCACCAATAATAGCAGCATCTCCCATTTTCTTACGTAACTCTGGAGTCATGAAAGGAGATGGAGATTCTTCTACTAATTTTTGATGGCGACGTTGTATAGAACAATCGCGTTCAGAAAGGTGACAAACTTTTCCGAATTGGTCGCCTACAATTTGAATTTCAATATGGCGAGGGTCTTCAATAAATTTCTCTAAATAAATACCATCGTTACCGAATGCTGCACCAGCTTCTTGGCGAGCAGAATCCCACGCACCTTCAAACTCTTCATCCTTCCACACAATACGCATCCCTCTACCACCACCACCGGCAGTAGCTTTTAAGATAATTGGGTACCCAATTTCATTGGCGACAACAATTCCTTGTTTAACATCAGTTAATAATCCGTCGGAACCAGGAATAGTTGGTACTCCAGCTGCTTTCATGGTATCTTTTGCTGAAGCTTTATCGCCCATGCCATTTATTTGCTCTGGAGTAGCACCAATAAATTTAATACCATAATCTCTACAAATTTGAGAGAACTTAGCATTCTCAGATAAAAATCCATAACCCGGATGTATAGCATCTGCGTTTGTGATTTCTGCTGCTGAAATTAAATTCGGAATACTCAAGTAAGAATCTTTGCTTGGCGCAGGACCAATGCAAACTGCCTCATCGGCAAAACGTACATGTAAGCTATCTCTATCTGCTGCTGAATAAACGGCAACAGTTTTAATGCCCATCTCTTTGCACGTTCTAATAATTCTTAGAGCAATTTCCCCTCTATTGGCAATTAATATCTTTTTAAACATAAGGTTCGTGGGTTACATTGGTTCAACTAAGAACAAAGGTTGGTCGTATTCTACTGGACTTGCATTGTCAACTAAAATTTTAACAATTTTACCAGATACTTCCGATTCAATTTCATTGAATAATTTCATTGCTTCAATGATACATACAACCTTGCCAGTTCCTACTTCATCACCAACATTTACAAATGAAGGTTTGTCTGGTGAAGATGAACGATAGAAAGTTCCAATCATTGGTGATTTTATAGTAATAAGATTAGATGCTTCTGCTGGAGCCGCTGCTACTGGAGCTGCTGCCAATTGTTGAACTGGAGCCGCTGCTGGCATAGTTGCGTTTACAATCATCGGTGCATTACCCGCTGCTTTAATGGTAATTTTAAAATCTTTACGATCAATTGATACTTCGCTAACCCCAGATTTCGCGACGAACTTTATCAGTTCTTGTATTTCTTTAATATCCATATCCATTTATTTAGTTTTCAAATTTAATTATTTTATTTTTTCAACGAGCACATGAGCACACTAACTCACGAGCACACTAACTATCGTATGCCCATTTAATATAAATTGACCCCCAAGTAAAACCTCCACCAAAAGCAGCTAAAATAATATTATCTCCTTTGTGAAGTTTCTTTTCCCATTCCCACAAACATAATGGAATTGTTCCATTTGTTGTGTTTCCATATCGTTGAATATTTAGCATTACTTTTTCTGGACCCAAGCCCATTCTATTAGCTGTAGCGTCTATAATCCTTTTATTAGCTTGATGCGGAACTAACCATGCAATATCGTCGGCCGTTAAATTGTTGCGGTCCATAATTTCTGCAGATACATCCGCCATATTAGTTACTGCAAACTTGAATACAGATTGACCTTCTTGATAAACGTAATGTTCTTTAGCGTCTATAGTGGCATGAGATGCAGGTTTAACAGATCCTCCTGCTTTTTGATGCAAATGAATTCTACCCGAACCGTCACTTTTTAAAATAGCATCTTGTACACCATTTTCATCAACACTAGGTTCTAGTAAAACAGCACCAGCACCATCTCCGAAAATAATGCAAGTGGTGCGGTCTTCGTAGTTAATTATCGACGACATTTTATCGCCACCAACCACTACAATTTTTTTATAAGCACCTGATTCAATGAATTTTGATGCGGTGTTTAATGCATATATAAATCCAGAACATGCTGCATTGATATCGAATCCAAATGCATTTTTTGCACCTACTTTATCGGTAATAACATTTGCTGTTGCTGGAAATTGATAATCGGGAGTAGTGGTAGCACAAATAAGTAAATCTATTTCAGAAGCATCGATACCCCTTTTTGCTAATAAGCCTTTTACAGCTTCGGCACCCATATCTGATGTGCCTTTTCCTTCACCCTTTAAAATTCGACGTTCTTGGATTCCTGTTCTAGATTGTATCCATTCGTCTGTGGTATCTACAATTTTTTCTAACTCTGCGTTGGTAAGCACATAGTCTGGAACATATCCGTTTACAGCAGTAATCGCTGCGAGTGTTTTGGTTTTGCTCATCGTATTAAAAAAAATATCCCGCAGGATTGTTGCGGGATTAAATATAGATTTTTCTTTTAAAAAAATTAATTAAAACGAGCCTTAATTTTTTCAGTTAATTTAGATTGAACCATCTCTTTGCAAAGTAACAGCATGTTTTTCACTGCTATATCGCTAGAAATGCCATGACCCACTACTACTGGAGCATTCACACCTAGAACTGGGCTACCTCCATAATTTTCGTAATTAAAGCGATCGAAAAATTCGCTTTTCATTCCTTGTCCTATGGTTAAATCGTGGAAAGTTTCTGCCAATTTCAAGACCACATTACCTGTGAAACCATCACAAACAATAACATCTGCCTTGTCGTTAAACAAATCTCTACCTTCAATATTACCTATAAAGTTAATATCTGTTGATTCCTTGAATAATGGGTAAGTTGCCTGAGTTAAAATACTTCCTTTTTCTGCTTCTTCACCAATGTTTAATAGGCCAACTTTAGGAGATTTGGTGTTAAATACCGTTTCCATAAGCATTGAGCCTAAAACTCCAAATTGCAACAACATTTCTGGTTTGCAATCGGCATTGGCTCCAACATCTAACATCACACCAAAACCGCCATGTTCTTTAGGGATATAAGTGCAAATTGCTGGGCGACTCATTCCAGGAATAGCTTTAACACTAAACATAGAACCTACTAGCATTGCGCCAGAATTTCCAGCACTAGCAAATGCATCAATTTTACCTTCTTTTAAAAGGTGAAATCCAACCGCGATACTTGATTTTTGTTTTTGGGTAAGGGCTTTTGCAGGGTGTTCCCCCATCTCTATAACTTCTTCCGTATGTACGAAATCGAATTGATCTGCAGGAATACCTTGCTCAGATAGGAGCGATAAAGCCACTTCTTGATCACCAATAAGCACAATACGGCAGTCTGTTGGGACTTCCTTATAAGCTAAAATTGCTCCTAAGACCGTAGCCTTGGGAGCAAAATCGCCACCCATGATATCTATACCGATTCTCATGAATTGTTAGTTTTTAGTTAGCTGCGTTTTCTACGATCATCTTGCCTTTGTAGTACAAGTTACCGTCTACAGTATATGCACGGTGTGGCATATGAACTGTCCCAGTAGTTTGGCAAGTAACCAAAGCAGAAGCTACCGCTTTATAATGAGTTCTTCTCTTGTCTCTTCTCGATTTCGAAAGTTTGCGTTTTGGATTTGGCATGGCTCAAATATTTATTATCTATTAATTATCTCTTAACTTTTTCAATGCTTCCCACCTTGGGTCGATTGTTACGTCTGGTCCTTGCTCTTCCTCTTCCTGAATACTTAATCGCTTAAGTATTGCTATGGTTTCGGGGTTGCAACCCAAACTTCCATCCTCATTATCTGGGTGCATATGCACAAATGGAATGGCTACTATTATGAATTCGTATAAATGACTTGCTAAATGTAACTCGTGCTCGGAACGTGGAAGAATGACAATCTCCTCCGTCTCTTCCTCACTTTCTTCCCCAAACTTAAAAATAAGCCTATCATTCGTATGAAAAGGGCTTATATAAGCTTCGTTACAGCGATCGCAAATCAATTCTAGTTCTCCTTTAATTACAAAATCCAATACAAACATGGTCTCTTGCTTATTAAATTCTAACTCAACCGTTAAATCGGCTTTTGTTATTGGAGAATACTCAAATTCTTTAAAGAACGAATCATCTATCTTAAAATCGAATTGATGTTTACCGTTTTTTAAGCTAGTAAACGGGATTGAAAATGATTTCAGCCTATTCATTTCTAATTTTTAAGAGCCTGCAAATGTATAAAAACTAATTGTAAAAAGAAACGATTTTTTAAAAAACCTATTCCCCACGGTCTCTCGACAACTTGTGGATTTTCAAAGGATTGGCATTGATTTCCTCGAATTCATGGCGTTTTCGTATAATATCGATGCATTTATAAATCGCTTCTCTGAAGGAAGATTCAGACGCAATGTTCTTTCCTGCAATGTCATAGCCTGTTCCATGTGCAGGTGATGTACGAACAAATGGCAAGCCTGCCGTGTAATTTACACCCTCTTCGTACGATAAACTTTTAAATGGAATTAACCCCTGGTCATGATACATGGCCAATACCCCGTCGAATTGAGAATATTTATGATTCCCAAAGAACCCATCCGCTGAATAGGGCCCAAATGTTAAAATTCCTTTATGATTAGCCTTTTCTAAAGCCGGAATGATGGTTTTTTCTTCCTCATGCCCAATCGCCCCACTATCTCCAGCATGTGGATTTAATCCTAATACCGCAATTTTTGGCTTTCTAATTCCGAAATCCTGTTTTAAGGAGTCGTTTAATGCCATGAGTTTATGCAAAATCTTTTCCTGCGTAATGGCATGTGCCACATCCTTTAAAGCCATATGACCTGTAACAAAACCAATTTTTAAGTGATCATTTACCATTAACATCATCGATTCCTTCATTTCAGTTAAAGATTGAAGGTATTCTGTATGTCCTGGAAATTCAAAACCCGCTTGTTTTATGTTGTGTTTGTTGATTGGTAAAGTTACCAAACCGTCGATTTTGCCATTTTTTAAATCTTCTGCAGCTCTTTGTAAAGCTAAATAAGAATATTTACCAGCTATCTCAGTCGAAACGCCAATATCAATTTTTACTTCATCTTGCCAACAATTTATCAAATTAGCTCTTTTAGGGTTGCTTTGAGAGGCGTCATTGATAATATTGAAACTAAAATCTTGTATTCCTAAAAGTTTTCTATGAAAAGAAGTTGCCTTAGAAGAACCGTAAACGATAATCTCACAAAGGTCGGTAATGCGTGTATCTATTACTGTTTTCAATAGGACTTCTATCCCTATACCATTAATATCACCGATGCTTACTCCTATTTTTATTCTATTTTGTTCAGACATGTGCTAATTCTATTTTTCATTATCAGCGCAAATTAACTAAAATTGTCAGTAATATTAAACCAATGAATATGCAAGTACGTGCGAAGAAGCATCTTGGTCAACATTTTCTGACCGATAAAAGAATAGCAGAGAAAATTGTAGCAGGACTTGCTCCATCAGACCATAAGAAAATGGTTCTAGAGGTTGGACCTGGAATGGGCATCTTAACGGATTTTATCATTTTAGATCCAAATATTCATCTAAAAGTGATAGATATTGATAGGGAATCCATTGCATACTTAGAGAATAGGTATCCAAATTTAAAGAATGAAATTATTTCTGGCGATTTTTTGAAATTGCCGCTAGATACAGTTTTTGAAGGAGCATCATCAATCAGTATAATTGGGAACTTTCCTTACAATATTTCTTCCCAAATTCTTTTTCATGCCTTAGATTATGTTGATGTGGTGGAGGAAGTGGTAGGGATGTTTCAGAAGGAAGTAGCAGAAAGAATTGCTTCCGAACCGGGTTCAAAAGAATATGGTATTTTAAGTGTTCTGGTTCAAGCCTATTATAAAGTTGATTATATGTTTACAGTTGCACCAGGTGTTTTTAACCCACCTCCAAAAGTAAAATCGGGTGTAATAAAAGCTGTTCGAAGAACGGATGATGTATTTCAAGGTGTAGATAAAAAGTTGTTTAAAAGTATTGTTAAAATGGGGTTTAATCAACGTAGAAAAACATTGAGAAATGCGTTAAGATCTTTTTTGAAAACAGATATTATAAATAATCCTGTTTTCGATTTGCGTGCAGAACGATTAAGTGTTGATGATTTTGTTCAACTCACAAAATTAATTTCAAATCAATGAGAATTTTAGTTGTAGATGATGTTCATGAAATTTTTCATCAATTGATGAAAGCTAATGGACATGAGGTTTTAGAGAACTTTGATATTTCGAAAGAAGAATTAATCAGCCAGATCAATAACTTTAATGTGCTTGTTGTTCGTTCGAAATTTTTTATTGATAAAAAGATCATCGATGCAATGAATGAAAACTTCATTATTGCAAGGGCTGGTGCAGGAATGGATAATATTGATGAAGAATATGCGCACAAAAAAAACATAAAATTAATAAATGCACCCGAGGGAAATCGAGATGCAGTCGCTGAACATGTTTTAGGTATGTTACTTACATATGCAAGAAATATACATAAATCAAATTCAGAGATTAGAAATGGGGTTTGGTTGCGTGAAGAGAACAGAGGATTTGAACTTAAGGGCAAAACAATTGGAATAATTGGATATGGAAATACTGGTAAAGCGTTGGCACGTAAATTATCAGGTTTAGAGATGAATGTTATTGCTTATGATAAGTATTTGTCTAATTATTCAGACGATTATGTAAGCGAGGTGACTATTAATGAACTAAAAGAGCAGTCTGATATTATTAGTATTCATGTTCCTTTAACGTCAGAAACAAGTCATTCTATCAATATTCAATTCTTTGATTCCTTATTAAAACGCCCATTTGTTATTAATTCTTCGCGTGGTAAAGTCATAAAAACGTCAGATTTGTTACAAGCCATAAAAAGTGGCAAAGTATTGGGTGCAGCGTTAGACGTATTAGAAAACGAACAGTTTAATAACTTACAAAATAGTGATTTAGAGTGGTATAATGAGTTGATAGCGTCAGAAAAGGTGATATTAACGAGTCATATAGCAGGTTGGACATATGAGTCATATTACAAAATTTCAGAGGTATTGGCCCAAAAACTACTAAAACAGCATTATTCCTTGTAAGTTGTTGAAAACGAAAAATATAAGACTAATTGTATACTTAACGATAAAATAAAGTGTAACATTTATCTTACTATTATTTGGAAATAACGTTTTTTTACAATTATCTTTATGATTATTAAAAATTAAAAACCCTTAGATCAATATTATGATGAGAAAGTTCTACGCATTCTTAATCTTGTTATCTATTGCCTACAGTGGTTCTTTGTTTGCACAAAGTGGTGCAGGGGAATTACGAGGTAAAGTACAAGACGCAAAGACAAAAGAGGGGGTACCGTTTGCCGCAGTAATTGTAGAATCGAATGGTTCTCAAGTTGCAGCGCAACAATCGGATTTTGATGGCAATTTTGTCATTAAACCTATCCCTCCAGGCAAGTACGATGTTCGTGTGAAAATTATTGGTTACAATGATCGTGTAATCAATGGTGTAATCATTACATCCAACAAACAAACGTATGTAAACCCAGACCTTAGTAGTAGTGTAAAAAACATTTCAGAGGTAACTGTTTCTGATTACAAGAAACCCCTTATTGAAATTGACAACACATCTGCAGGAGGAAGTTTAGATGCAGCGGAAATTGTAAAGTTACCTACACGTAACATTAACTCGCTTGTATCTACTACCGCTGGTGTTTATCAAGCAGATGAAGGTGCCGCTTTAAGTGTTAAAGGTTCACGTACGGATGCGAACGATTATTACATTGATGGAGTTAAGGTAAGAGGTACTACTAATTTACCACAAGGTGCTATAGAACAAATCACTGTAATTACTGGTGGTGTTCCTGCACAATATGGTGATGCAACTGGTGGTATCGTAACAATTACTACAAAAGGTCCTTCGAAAAAATTCTCTGGATCTGTTGAGGCTGCAACTTCTGAATTTTTGGATGGTTACGGTTATAATTTAGTAAGTGGTATTGTGAGTGGTCCTATTTTGGTTAAAAACAAAGGAACAGAAAACGAACGTTCGTTGGTTGGGTTCTTTGCTTCTGCCGAATTAGAAACTAAACGCGATCAAAACCCTTCTTATGTTGGGGCTTACAAAGCTAAATCTGATTACTTAGAGTATTTAAAGAAAAACCCTGCTCGTTATCTTATCCAAAGACAAGATACTGTGGTAACTGGAATAAGTAGAGTTCCTACAGCAAACTTAACTACTTTGGATAATTTAGATAAAGTAAAAGGTCAGGATGATAATGAAAACAGGAATCTTAACTATAACTTTAGATTAGACTACCAACCAAATTTAAACAATACATTCGCATTAGGATTATCAGGTACATCGCAACGTAATAGAGTTTATAATAGAAATAATATGCTATTTAACTCGGAAAACAATGCTGTTACCACTAGAAATAATTTCAGAATTTTTGGTCGTTATATTCAAAAGTTTAATCAATCTACAGATGGATCTAAAGCTTTATTGAAAAATGCTTATTACCAAATTCAAGCAGATTTTTCTAGAGATTATTCTATTCAACAAGATATTAACCACAAGGATAAATTTTTTAATTACGGTCATGTTGGAACGTTTACTACTTCAAAAGCTGATTTTGTTGGCTTACACGATGTAAACGGAGACCAAAGAGCAGATACTTTATTAGGTTCGGATGGTAATTTATATACCAGATCAAACTTAACATTTGCTTCTAGTGGCGGTAAAATAGATACACAAGTAGTATTTTCATCAGCTGGTTCTTCAAACCCAAACATTGCTATATATAATGATAATTTAAATGATTTCTTATCGGAAACATTTGATTTTAATCAGTTTACAAACCTTACTCAGTACAATGGATTAACGGGGATACTTAATGGAGGCGCACCAACTTCAATTTATGGAGGTTTGTTTAATGCTCCAGGTACTGTATCTAACGTTTATGATATTCAAAACAGAGATCAATACAGAGTGTCTGCGATGGCTTCAGCCGATTTAAAAGGGCATGCAATTCAAGTAGGTATTGAATATGAGCAACGTGTTGAAAGTAGATTCCGACTAGCACCGAGAGGTTTATGGACTCAAATGAGAGCACAACAAAATGCATATTTGAGATTGGATCAAACAGGTATTGATGCTACAAACAAAACGATAGATGTTAGTAATGCTAACATTACTGTAGTTGATAATAATACTTTTACATTGTCAACTGAAAGTAGTTACAATTCTGTAACTACAGAATTTGCTAAAAACATTCGTACGAAATTGGGTAAAGGTGCAGGAGAGTTTGTTGATATAGACTCTTATGACCCAAGCACATTTTCAATGAGTATGTTTGATGCTTCGAACTTAATAGATAACTTAAACCCATCTAGTTTAGCTTATACTTATTTCGGTTATAGCTATGATGGAAAGAAATCTACAGAGAATTATACAATGGAAGATTTCTTAACTAATCCATTAACTCGCCCAGTAGGAGCATTTAGACCAATTTATACTGCTGGTTATATTCAAGATAAGTTTACTTATAAAGACATTGTCTTCAACTTAGGGGTTCGTATCGACCGTTTTGATGCAAACCAACAAGTATTAAAAGATAAATATTCTTTATACGAAACTAGAACTGCTGGTGAGTTAGCAAGTCGTCCTTCTAACATTCCTGCAAGTGCAGCTGTATATGTTGACGATAACAATGGCGGAATTGTAAATGTGAGAGGATTTAGAGTAGGTGATGTGTTTTACAATGCAGAAGGAAATATTGTTCAGGATTACGAAGAAGTAAAAAGTTTAAGTAGTGGAAGACCAACTCCATGGTTAGCTGCTTCTACTCGTGATGCAAACTTAAAAGATTCACTTACAACTGGTGCGTTTAAAGATTATGAGCCACAAACTCAAATCATGCCACGTATAGCGTTTTCTTTCCCAATTTCTGATGAAGCAAGTTTCTTTGCTAATTACGATGTGTTAACTCAACGTCCACGTACTAACGTTTATGCAAACCCTATTACTTATTACTTACAATCTTTAGGTAAACAAGGTCAAATAATTGTTAGTCCAGATTTAAAACCTGAGAAAACCATCAACTATCAGTTTGGTTTCAAACAAAGATTAGGTGTAACGTCTGCAATTACAATGACAGCGTTTTACAAAGAGTTGAAAGATAACTTCCAACAAGTACAAATTGCAACGGCTTACCCTACTGCTTATTTAACTTACACAAATCGTGACTTTGGTACAATCAAAGGATTTACATTACAATATGATTTAAGAAGAACAAATAACATTCAGATAAATGCAGCTTATACATTGCAATTTGCGAATGGTACAGGTTCTGATAATAACTCAGCTGCTAACTTGATTTCAAGTGGAGAGTCTGAGCCAATTCGTGTTGCATTGCCTTTAGATTATGACCAACGCCATACAATTGTAACAACAGTAGATTACCGTTATGGAGAAGGAGCTTATTATACAGGTCCTGCTTCGTTAAAAAGTGTGTTAGAAAACTTTGGTATTAACTTTATTTTCAGAGCTGGTTCTGGTACTCCATATTCTAGAATTTCTCAGGATAAAGTACAAAACATCTTAAATGCGGATGATACTCGTTTTAGAAGATTAATAGGTGAAATTAATGGATCTCGTTTACCATGGCAATATAACATGGACTTGCGTTTAGATAAGGATTTCAAAATAACATCTAAAAGTGCAGAAGGTAAAGGAAGAAATACAACTTTAAACGTGTATCTATTAGTCCAAAATTTATTAGACACAAAACGTGTTGCTACAGTTTACCCAGCAACAGGGTTGCCAGATGATGATGGATTTTTAACTTCTAGTCAAGGTGTTGATTTTGTAAATAGTATTGGTAGTGAAGGTAGTGTACAATCATACATGGATTTATATAAAATCTCAATGAATGATCCAGCAAACTTCCGTCTGCCAAGAGTTATTAGAGTAGGTGCTATTTATAACTTCTAACGGAAAGGAAAAAGAAAATGAGAAAATATATAAATAAAATATTTTTTGTAGCAAGCTTAAGTAGTTTTTGTTTGCTATTGGGTATGGAACCAGCGTCAGCTCGTTACTATACAGGTAAAGGTCAGGGACCTAAGCCAACCAAAACTGTAATGAAAGTTGCAGCTGGTTGCGATCCTCCAATATCACAAATTGATATCGATATTAATAACGTAAGAGCAAAGCTATTAAATGGGGGTGATATGTGGTGGGATATTTTTGGTGGAAGACTTGCAAGATATGAAGTGCCAAAGGTTAATGCTGGTGAGCGAAGTGTACATTCTTCATTTGCATCTGCGCTATGGTTTGGTGGTGTTGACGACGGTAATCAATTGAAAACAGCAGGACAAACATACCGCCAACGTGGTATAGATTTTTGGCCAGGACCATTGGATACAGCTACTGCAGAAATTACTGCAGATGTTTGCCAAGCATGGGATAAACAATTTAACGTATTGCAATCAGATATCACTTCATTTATTGGTGGTAAAGAAGCAACTCAAAGTATTTTAAATTGGCCAGGTAATGGAAATCAATCTCTTGGACAGGCACAATTCCTTGCACCTTTTTATGATGCAGATGGTGATGGTGTTTATAATACAGGTAATGGAGATTATCCAACATTAGATGCAGCTGTTCTTGGCGCAAAACCAGATCAAATGATTTGGTGGGTATATAATGACAAAGGAGGAACTCATACTGCTTATCCAGGTGGTGAAGCAATCGGGTTAGAAATTCAAGCGCTTGCGTTTGGTTTCGCAACTTCAAATGAAATTAACAATATGACTTTCTATAAGTATCGTGTTGCTAATCGCGCCTCTTCTCCTCTATATCAAACGTATTTTGGAGTATTCACTGATTCTGATTTAGGTGGTGCGGATGATGATTATGTTGGTTGTAATATGGCATTTGTTGACCCTGATGGGGTTTCGGGACCATTACCAGCAAAAAGAAGAAGTTTTGGATATACTTATAATGCAGACTCAAATGATGAGGATGGTTCATCTCTTGGGTACGGAGCTACACCTCCAATTTTTGGTATCGACTTTTTTAGAGGTCCAAAAGATGAGCTAGGTAATGAGTTACCTATGAGCACTTTTATGTTCTTTACAAATCAAGGTATAGTTAATATTAATTCCGACCCTACTAACGCTACCGAACTTTATCGTTATTTAAGAGGGTTTTGGGCGGATGGTAACATCTTATCTTATGGTACTCCTAACGGACGTGGTGGAACTGATCAATGTCAATACGCTTACCCTGGTACTACCGATCCTGATGGTAGAGCAGCATGGAACGAATCAGATGTGCCAGGAGATAGACGTATGGTTCAATCAGCAGGTCCATTTACGTTACAACCAGGTGCAATTAATGAAGTTATTATTGGAGCAGTTTGGTCAAGAGCGTCGAGCGGTGACCAATTCGCATCAATTGCTACAGGAATCATCGCAGATGATAAGGCTCAATTGCTATTTGACAATAACTTTAAATTAGCAAATGGTCCAGATCCAGTGACTTGTGTTTTAACACCTTCTGATAAGAAAATTATTATGACTCTTCAAGAGACAGAAAAGGCAGAAGGATATAATAAAGTAGAATTAGACGACCAAGATTTTGTTAATTACGCATACAAATTCCAAGGATACCGTATTTTCCAAATGAAAGATGGAACAGTATCTGCAGGAGAAATTAATGATCCAACAAAAGCAGCAGAAATTGCTCAAGTAGACATTAAAGATGGTATTGCAAAAATAATTAACAAAAGATTTGATGCAGCATCTGAAAATACAAATGCTTATGTAGCAGTTGACGGTGAAAATAAGGGTATTAGACATGTATTTGAAATAACTACAGATCAGTTTGCTACAACTTCAAATGGAAGTTTAATCAACGGTAAAACATATTATTTCTTAGTAATACCTTATGCTTTTTCGAGCACTGCTATTAGTACCAAATATTTACCAGGTCGTACATCTACAACAGTTGTAAGTACAACAGTTGGTAAACAGGTTGTAAATGGTTTGATAAATGGTCAACACGATCAATCATTACCTATAACTAGAGTAGATGGTTATGGTAATGGTGGTGTAGAATTAGATATTACAGAAGAATCTGAAGCGGCGATAGTAGCTAGCAATGCTAGTGTGCCTGTTTCTTATGAAATTGGAAAAGGTCCAGTATTTATAAAAGTATTCGATCCGAATAAAATCCAAAAAAGAAATTACCAATTATTGGTTACTGCAGATATGAAATCTTATGTATTAAAAGATGCAAATACTGGAGATACATTGATGATTTCAGATACAACTTACAGTCAAACAAATACACTAACAGACAATGAGCAAATTGCTGAGGTTCGTACTTATAGAACCTTACCAAATGGTAAAAGGGTATTAGATACACGTAAATCTCTCGGGTTCTACATTGTATTAAATAATACAATTCCAAAGCCAGGGGAGCCTGAAAGTTATAGGAATTCTAATAATAATTTCCTTGGAGCGTCGATGACATTTAAAGATCCCACTAAAACATGGTTAACTGGTTATAGTGGTAGAATAGCATTGAGTTCTGTTAATCCAGCAGTACCAGGTTGGATTGAGGGAAATCCAAACATTGACTCATTAGATGTTTATGGAAAAGTGTTGGGCTCTACTTGGGCACCTTACAAGATTCTAAAAGCGATATCTAGTGAAAACTCAAAAACTTCACCATTATTAGATCAAGCTTCAAAAAATCCAGCAAGATCTAAATTAGACTCTATTGGAAGTTATAATATTGTATTTACAAGTGATACTAGTAAATGGTCTAATTGCGTGGTATTAGAATCTGGGGGGCCAAATGAACCAAATGAAGGTGGACAAAAACGATTAAATTTACGTAAAAAAGATATTGGTTATGGAATGGGCCGTTCTAAATTCCCAGGTTATGCAATCAATTTGGAATCAGGAGAGCGAGTTAACATTTTCTTTGCAGAAGCTTCTGCTTTAGTAAATGATAATGGTAATGATATGTTATGGAATCCAACTAGCAACTCAAATTTCTATGATAAAGGTGGTCGCCATTATATCTATGTAACACGTAGGAAATATGATAATTGTGATGCTATCTATAATTTATTATCGGCAAATAATTTCGACCCTGCTGTAAATAACAAATACGCTGTATTTACAATGGTAGATTGGGTTAACGTTCCAATATTAAGCCCAGGACAAACATTGTTATCTACAGAGGCAAAAGTTAAATTAAGAGTTGCAAAACCTTATGATATAAATACATTAACAGGATCTAATGCAGGAAGACCTGCCTTTAACTTCAATGATATTTCAGTTGTAAAAGGTGCAACTTCTGATGAAAGTGTTAACAAGAAATTGGCTTTAGAATTAATAAACATTGTTCCGAATCCATATTATGCGTATTCATCTTACGAACCAGACAGGAATGATTTCAGAGTTAGAATCACAAACTTACCAGCTGCAGCTACGGTTACAATATATACAACCAACGGTTTATTGGTAAGAAGAATCTCTAAGTCAGACCCAATGCAAACATATATTGAATGGGATTTAAGAAATGCAAGCCGTATTCCAATTGCAAGCGGTGTGTACATAATTCATGTTAATTGCCCTGGAGTAGGTGAGAAAACCTTAAAATGGATGGGAGTGATGAGACCTATCGACTTCACTAACTTCTAATGGTAAAACGATTTAAAAAATTAGGTATGAAAAAATTTTATAGACTAACATATTTATCGGTTCTCACCGCACTATTACCAGCAGCTTTGTTTGCTGGTAATGGTGAGAGAGCTGGATCTGGTGGAGCTACTGAGTTGTTAATTAATCCTTGGGCTCGCAGTAGTGGGTTTGGTGGATTTAATAGCTCATCTGCACGAGGAGTGGAAGCAATGAACCTTAATATTGGCGGATTGGCTTTTACAAAGAAAACAGAAGTGATTTTCTCACGAACCAATTGGCTAAAGGGCTCTGATGTGAATGTAAATTCATTTGGGTTAAGCCAAAGAGTTTCTACTGATGGAGTTATTGGGGTATCTATTTTCTCAATGAATTTTGGGGATATTAATGTTACTACCAACGATAACCCAGAAGGTAACGTAGGGAAGTTCTCTCCTCAATTAATAAACTTTTCCTTGGCATATTCTAGAGAGTTCTCTAATAGTATCCATGGCGGAGTAGCAGTGAGAGGGATTCAACAAACTATCGCTGATATTAAATCTGCAGGTTTCTCTTTAGATGCTGGTATACAATATTGCACTGGTGATTTGGATCAGCTAAAACTTGGTATCTCATTAAGAAATATTGGTCCTGATATGCAAATGGCAGGCGACGGTATAATGGCAACATTTACTGATCCTACATTGCCTTTTGATATTGAAGGATATCGTAAATCTCAAGCTTACCAATTGCCTTCATTATTAAACCTTGGATTATCGTATGATTTTTATATAAGAGCAGACCATAGAATCACAGTTCTGGGTAACTTTACATCAAATGCGTTTTCTAATGACCAAATTGGAATTGGTGCTGAGTATGCTTACAAAAAATACTTGATGTTAAGAGGTGGTTATAATGCACAATCGGATATTTCTAATAAAGATTTATCTCCAACTGTGTACACTGGTATCTCTTGTGGAGCTACATTTGAAGTTCCAATTAACGATAAAGGTGCAACATTTGGCATCGATTATGCGTACTCACCAACATATGTGTTCGATGGAACTCATGTTATTGGAGCTCGTATAACTTTATAATATTTATTATTTTTGCTTTAGAAGAAGGCTGTATGCAAATACAGTCTTCTTTTATTTTTATTATTATCAACAAACACGAAGGATATGGCTGAAGTAACTTATTTCACTCAGGAAGGAATTGAGAAATTAAAAGAAGAATTAACACAGTTAAAAACTGTGGGTAGAACAAGTATTTCTAAGCAAATTGCAGAAGCGCGCGATAAAGGCGATTTGTCTGAAAATGCTGAATACGATGCAGCCAAAGAAGCACAAGGCTTATTGGAACTAAAAATTGCTAAACTAGAGCAAGTGTTAGGCAATGCTCGAGTTATTGATGAATCGAAAATTGATAACAGTAAAGTTCTAGCACTCTCTAAAGTGAAAATAAAAAATGTGAAAAATGGAGCAGAAATGACTTACCAATTGGTTGCGGAGAAAGAAGCAGATTTAAAGTCTGGCAAAATCTCTATCAAATCTCCAATTGCGCAAGGATTGCTTGGTAAAAGTGTTGGCGACAAAGCTGAAATTACAGTTCCTAATGGGACTATGGAATTCGAAATAGTTGAAATCTCTAGGTAATGGCAAGTATATTTTCTAAAATTATTAGCGGAGAAATCCCTTCTTATAAGGTTGCCGAAACAGAAGAGTTTTTGGCTTTTTTGGATGTAAGACCTGTAGGAAGAGGCCACGTACTTTGCATCCCAAAAGAAGAAGTGGATTATATTTTTGATATGTCTGATCAATCTTATGCGAAATTGATGTTGTTCGCTAAGATTGTAGCAACTGGATTGAAAAAGGCTGTGCCCTGCAAAAAAATAGGCATCACAGTTATTGGCTTAGAAGTGCCACATGCCCATGTTCATCTTGTACCAATGAATGAATTGAACGACATGAATTTTGCTAATACTCGTCCGGAATTTACGAAAGAGGAGTTTGATAAATTAGCTTCTGAAATTAAAGCCGCAATTATTTCTTAATAATTTTACTCGGATTATCTGCCAGATAACTTGTCCAGCCAGTATGCTTCTTAGTGCTTTTTTTAGTTTTAGGAACAGCACTTTGTGGGATCGATAAATCGTTCTGTAAGAAATGACAAACAGCCGCGGCTAATCCATCTGTTGCATCCAAAAATTCAGGATGCCCATCAAATTTCAACAAATGTTGTAGCATATGCGAAACTTGTTCCTTAGAGGCATTACCATTGCCCGTAATGGATTGTTTTATTTTTTTTGGCGAGTATTCGCATAATGGAACATTTCTGTACATAGCGGCAGCCATTGCAACTCCTTGAGCTCGACCCAGCTTTAGCATAGACTGAATATTTTTACCAAAAAATGGAGCCTCTATAGCCATCATATCAGGATGATATTGCTCGATTATTCCTAATACTCCTTCAAATATTTTTTTTAACTTAATAGCATGGTCGTCCAGTTTGCCTGTTTGAATTACACCAAGATGAATAAGGCTTAGTTTT
>CALRIM020000024.1:0-24598 GCA_943360385.1 Rhizobium sp. Q54
AAATGTATTAGGTATTAGGTATTAGGTATTAAGTATTATGTAATATGCTGAATTACGATCCCGATAGCTATCGAGGCCAAATAGGAGGTACGAATTAAGTATCAAACTAGAAACAAAGAGCTGAAAATTAGTAATTTGACGAATTACGAGTGACGGATGACGAGCTACGAGGAATATTTTTGGTATTCACCAAAAATATTCCTAAGTTTGCAGCCCGTTAAAAGCGGAAAATCAAACAATTAAAATAATTTAAAAGCAAAGTAACACAATGAAAAATTACGAAACGTGAATCGTTGTGACCCCTTTGTTATCAGAAGAGCAAATGAAAGAGGTAGTTGCCAAATTCAAGAAGATCTTAACTGATAACAGTGCCGAAATTGTCTCTGAAGACAATTGGGGTCTGAAAAAACTAGCTTACCCTATTCAAAAGAAATCTACGGGTTTCTACTTTTTGACGGAGTTTAAAGCTGACGGTACATTAATTAACAAATTAGAAGTTGAGTACAAACGTGATGAGAGAATCATGCGTTTCTTGACTGTGGCTTTAGACAAACATGCAGTAGCATACAATGATCGTAAGCGTAACGGACAATTAGCTCCCCTTCCAAAAAGAACTAAAGTTGTAGAGGCATAAGAAAATGGCAAAAGATAACATTAGCTACGTAACAGCTCCCAAGGTGGAGGACACACGTAAAAAGTATTGCCGTTTTAAGAAAAATGGTATTAAATACATCGATTATAAAGACGCAAACTTCTTGTTGAAGTTTATAAATGACCAAGGTAAAATCTTACCACGTCGTTTAACTGGTACATCATTGAAATACCAACGTAAAGTTGCTCAAGCAGTGAAACGTGCTCGTCATATCGGTATATTACCTTATGTTGCAGATTCATTGAAATAAGGAGGAGATACGAAATGGAAGTTATATTAAAACAAGATATCAAGAGTTTGGGTTACAAAGACGATGTTGTCAGAGTAAAAGATGGTTACGGTCGTAACTACCTTATCCCAAAAGGTTTTGCTGTATTAGCAACAGAATCTAATCGCAAGATTTTAGCGGAAAATATCCGTCAAGCACAATTCAAACAAGATCGTATTAAAAACGATGCTGAAGCAATTGCTGCTGGTATTCAAAATGTTTCAGTATCTATTGGTGCTAAAGCAGGTGAATCAGGTAAAATCTTCGGTGCTGTAAACACTATTCAGTTTGCAGAAGCATTGAAAAAATTAGGATTCGAAGTAGATCGTAAACGCATCACTTTCGAAACCGACGTTAAATTCTTAGGTAGCTACGTGGCTAACTTGAACTTACATAAAGATGTAAAAATTCAAGTTCCATTTGAAGTAGTTGCTGAATAATTAACAACAACACTGTAGGGAGGCCTCATTGAGCAATCGATGGGGCCTTTCCTTTTTTAATATGCTGATATGCTAATATGCTGGTATGCTAATATCTTTTGTCCCACATCCCACATCCCACATCCTAAGTCCAAATTGTTCAAATTAATAGATTGTTTAAATTGTCCAAATCAAATTTTCAATTTAAGGTTTTTCAAGTTTCTAGTTGTCTTCATCAAAAAGTGTGATAAAATCAAAACTGCAAATACTAATTATATTTATTGCTTGTGCTGCATTATCCTTTACATGGCCGAAAAATCAGCAATCTCAAATGCATGGTGCTCGCTATGATACAGAATTAAAAGGGAAGCTAAAAGTTGATGAAAATGCAAAAAAAAACTCATTTGTACCAATGGTGAAATACAAAATGAATGCCTTTTAATAAAGGCATTATTATGAATGGATTTTATTTCTGAGTATATCAGAGTACACCTCAAATTATCAGTTTTTCTTATATTTGAAGAATGAAAAACATTCTTACTACACTAATTTTGGGGTTAACTTTTGTGAGTGATTCGTATTCCCAAGTTGCAACCTTCAGTCAATTTAATGAGCCATACCAATACCTTAAGAACGATACTAGCAAGTTTGAAAATTTTAAATGGGGAGAATCGTTTTCCTTTGATATTAAAATTCCATATCAAATTTCTTTTGATTCTTTGAAATGTAATTATTTAAATATTCAAGCTCATGGATATGGTACTTTAGCAACACCATTCGATCCAGAAAATGCTTATTTATGGCTGTTCCCTTATATCAGTTTTAATTTAATTGATCGTGCTTGGAAATTGAATTTACCTAATGGGATTTCTCCAATTTCATACAAATATGAAACCATTGGAGGAGAAAGGGTTTTGAAGGTTCAATGGAAAAATGCAGGATTTCAATATGGAAGTATAAATGATTCTTTGAACATGCAGATTTGGTTATTTGAAAATAGTCAAAAAGTTCAGTACAGATACGGTCCAAGTTATGTTGCAAATTTCGATTCCATTTCTGTTTTAGATACAGCTCAAATTGGAATTGAAATAGAAACCGATGCCCTAGATATGTACACTATGCTTTCTGGTACTCCAAGTAATCATACTTTAATGCATTCTGAATTCGCGAAATATTATGGATTACCAGCACCTGGAACAGTTTATGAATTCAGAAGCTTATTGTCTTCCACTAATTTTATTAAGCACAAGGATATTTTTACTTATCAAATTAAAAATAAAACCTTATCCGTACAATTAAATGATGAAAGCAAATTCAGTAAATTGGAATTAGTAGATTTAAATGGAAGATTAATTAAGTTTTCAAATAATCAATCAATAGAATTAAATGAAGTTAATGCAGGTGTATATATTCTGTTAGTTTATACTAAAGATGGATTATTCAGAGAAAAGATATATTATAATTCTAACTATTAATTTACGAACACACGAATTACGAGCACACGAATAATGAGCACACGAGCACATGAACTTACCACTTCGGTTTCCCCACATACCTCATCGCCTTCAGTATTCTGTACTGACGTTTTTGAATGTATGCATTTGGCTTGGAAGCCGACCATTTAATAGGGTTTGGGAGGATTGCTGCGATGGCTGCAGATTCTCTTTTACTTAAATCGCTTGCCGGTTTTTTGAAATAATATTTTGCTGCTTCTTCCACACCATAAATTCCGTCGCCCATTTCAATTTCGTTGAGATACACTTCCATGATTCTTTTTTTACTCCAAAAAATTTCAATAAGAATTGTAAAGTATGCTTCTAACCCTTTACGGAAATAGGAACGTTGCGGCCAAAGGAAAACATTTTTTGCAACTTGCTGAGAAATGGTGGAACCACCTTTTGTGCGTTTACTTTTTTGATTATGTGCATATGCTTTTTGCATGGCTTCTATATCGAATCCATGGTGATCTAAAAATCGACCATCTTCTGAAGCAATGGCAGCACGTATCATAAAAGGTGAAATTTTATCGATAGATACCCAATCCTTTTTCAATTTTATTTTCTCTCCATCCATTTTTTGTTCCACTACACGCTGAAGCATTAAATAGGTTATAGGAGGAGGAACAAATCTGTAGATAATAGTAAGGCCAATGCTAATGGCGAAGAAGTATAGTAAGAGTTTGGTGAGGATACGGATTATTTTTTTCATTCTACTTTAGTATCGTGTATCGTGTATCGAGTATCGGGTAATTTTTCTCGATACCCGATACCTGATACTCGCTACTAATATTTATTAAGGTGCTTCAAATGAATAATCTCTTCTTTTGTTAACATTCTGTGGCGACCGCGAGGTAAATCTTTTTTAGATAAACCAGCATAAATTACACGATCCAAACGAACCACTTCATATCCTAAGGATTCGAAAATTCTACGAACAATTCTATTTCTTCCGATATGAATTTCGATGCCTAAAAACTTTTTCGATTTACCTTCTAGGAAGCTAATCTGATCTGGTTTTGCAGGACCGTCTTCTAGTTCAACACCATTTTTTATGATTTCGAAATCGCTAGTGCTTAACGATTTGTCGAGCTCTACTTCGTACACTTTTTTAACCTGATTACGAGGGTGTGCAAGCTTATCAGCTAAATCGCCGTCGTTGGTTAATAACAAAAGACCTGTGGTATTTCTATCTAATCTTCCTACTGGAAAAATACGTTCGTTAGTTGCTTTTGCTGTAAGTTGTACAACCGTTCTACGCTCCTCCGGATCATCCATGGTAGTGATATAATCTTTCGGTTTATTTAGTAGAACGTACACCAACTTTCCCGGCTTTAGGAGTTTGCCATCGTATTTAATTTTGTCGGTATATTTTACTTTGTATCCTAATTCACGAACTACTTCTCCGTTCACAGTGATTTCACCTTTCTCAATTAGTTCGTCGGCTTTTCTTCTAGAACATACGCCAGAGTTTGCAATAAATCTATTCAAGCGAATTTCTTCGTCGGGTGCAGTTTTCTTTCTGTCGTAACCTTCATACTGCTCCACTTTCTCTTCTCTTTTCACACGCTCCTTTGGTGCTGCAGAAGATTCTGTATCTCTTTCTGTACTTCTAGCTCTCGGCGCTCTTACTTCAGGCTTCTCACTTCTTGCACCATACTCTCTGCGCTCTCCAGTTTCTCTGCGTTCTCTACTCTCTCTATAATTCTCTTCTTTGCGTTCTCTTCCTTCCTTGCGTTCCTTTTTTATTTCCTCTTTGATGTTTGGTTTCGCATAACGCTTATCAAATACATCAAACGCTCCTGGTTTGTGAGGAGTTATTTTATCTGATTTTGTTCTTCTTTCTGGGCGACCACGAGAAGGTTTTTCTTCGAATGTTTTTTTGCTTCTTGGTTTGTATCCATCACGATCTACTTCACGTTTTTCGCCTTTAGATTCGTAAGGTTTTCTTTCCGCTCTATCACCATAAGGTTTTCTCTCCGCTCTATCTCCGTAAGGTTTTGGCGATCTACGATCTCCATCTCTTGGAGCCGAAGTGCCAGCGCTTCTATCTCTAGGTTCATCACTCGATCTTAAAGGTCTATTGCTATAAGACGATCCACGCTCGTTTGGTTTTGGTCTATCTCCGTAAGGTTTGCGTTCCCCTCTATCAGAAGATGATGATCTTCTTTCAGGTTTGTCACCATAAGGTTTTGGTCTATCTCCGTAAGGTTTGCGATCTCCTCTATCAGAAGACGATGATCTTCTTTCAGGTTTGTCGCTATATGGTTTTGGTCTATCTCCGTAAGGTTTACGTTCACCTCTATCAGAAGACGATCATCTTCTTTCTGGTTTGTCTCCGTATGGTTTTGGTTTGTCTCCGTAAGGTTTGCGATCACCTCTATCAGAAGAGGATGCTCTTCTTTCTGGTTTATCTCCTCTTGAATCGTAAGGTTTTTTGTAACCCCCTTCTTCACGCTTTCCACTTCTCGATTCGTATTTCCCGGTTCCAGCTTCACGCTTCGGGCCTCTTTGTTCATCGTCTCGACGATCTTTTTTTATGTATGCCATTCGACAAAAATACGCTAATTATGAGGCTTTTTCCACGATTGGTGAAAAAAAAGCGAGTTTTTTTGCCCTTCATTTTTTCTCGGCCTATCTCTTCTTAAACTTGTTTTTGAACTCCAACTGGGGAATATTATCTACAATGGGCTCGAGTGGAATAAGCCATCTATGTGAAAAGTGGCGTTTTATGAGTATTTTTGCGCCCGATTTGACAGTGCAATTCAAATAAATAAAGAAAGGAGAATTTATGCAACAAATCATTAAACATAGTAAAGTGATTCTGAGCTTCGGCTTATTGATGATCCTCGCTTTGGTTATGCAGTTGTTTACGTTTGGAACCCGCCTTGGCGACGAAGAATATAAACAGCTATTTAAATCGAAATACCAAATCTATGCCCTCGAAGTTCCTAAGAACTTGTGCTTCGCAGAGGAGTCTTTACCATTATACGATTATGAGGTGTATGAACGGATGGATCGCGAGCTGCTGATAAATACTTATTGGCAAACGCAAACCATTTTAATTCATAAACGCGCCAATCGTTGGTTCCCTGTTATCGAACCTATTTTAAAACGGAATGGTATTCCTGATGATTTCAAATACATTCCTGTAATTGAAACGGGTTTCCTGAATCTTACTTCACCTGCTGGTGCGGTTGGGTTCTGGCAATTTATGGAAAACACGGCGGTAGAATTTGGGTTAGAAGTAAATAACCAAGTAGACGAACGTTATCACGTAGAAAAAGCAACTCAAGCAGCTTGCGATTATTTCAATAAGTTGCACGATGAGCTTGGCAACTGGACATTGGTAGCCGCTGCGTATAACATGGGATTAACTGGAGTGAAAACTCAAATTGCTCGTCAACGTACTAAAAATTATTACGACTTGGTGTTGAATCAAGAAACATCTCGTTATATTTTTAGAATTGTGGCCATGAAAGAAATCATGGAAAACCCCAATGAATATGGGTATCGTTTACGTAAAAAAGATATGTACCCTCAAATACCAACTTACACTGTTAAAGTTGATACACCTATTGCCGACATTGCTCAATTTGCCATTCATTTAAAATTGAATTACAAAGTAATCAAGTCGTTTAATCCTTGGTTGAGAGAAGCATTTCTGGATAATAAAGTGAACAAATCGTACTATATTCAATTACCAAAAGACGGGTATTTAGAGAAGAATCCTTTTGAAGGGAGATAGTTAAAAATATTTTTTCTTCACAATCCTCGTGAGTGAGAAACTCATGAGGATTTTTTTTGTTAATTTGCTACAGGATATGAAGAAAAAGCCAGCAATGCCCAAAGATCATTCACATGTTGAAGTTTACGGCGCAAGAGTCCATAATTTAAAAAATATTGATGTTCAATTTCCACGCAACCAACTGGTAGTAATTACCGGTTTGAGTGGGAGTGGTAAGTCTTCATTGGCTTTCGATACTATATATGCCGAAGGTCAACGTCGTTACATGGAAACCTTCAATGCCTATTCTCGTCAGTTTTTAGGTGGCTTAGAACGCCCCGATGTAGATAAGATTGATGGCTTGAGTCCGGTTATCGCCATCGAACAAAAAACAACTAGTAAAAATCCTAGAAGTACAGTTGGTACCATCACCGAGATTTACGATTTCCTTCGTTTATTTTATGCTCGTGTGGCCGATGCGTATTCGTACAATACAGGTAAACTCATGATTAAAATGAGTGAAGACCAAATCATCGATACCATTCTCAAAAATTATAAAGATAAAACTATTACTGTTCTTGCACCAATTGTAAAGGGTAGAAAAGGACATTACCGCGAGCTCTTCGAACAAATTCGAAAACAAGGTTATTTAAAAGTTCGTGTTGATGGTGAAGTATTGGAACTAGTTGCTAAAATGCAAGTAGATCGATATAAAATTCACGATATAGAAATTGTGGTAGATAGAATTGTGGTGAATGAAAAGGAACGCTCGCGAGTAGTAAATGCAGTACGTTCGGCGATGAAGCAAGCGAAAGGCATCATCAAAATTCATGAACACGAAGCGAAATCGGATCAACATTTTAGTAAGTTTTTAATGTGCCCCGATACAGGTTTATCTTATGATGAACCACAACCTAATTCATTTTCGTTTAACTCCCCATATGGTGCATGCGAAAATTGCGATGGACTAGGATATGTGTTTGAAGTAGATGAAAAATTATTGATGCCAAATAGAAAATTGAGCATTGAAAAAGGAGGTATCGTTGCGTTAGGAGAGTATCGCGAATCGTGGAATTTCCAAATGTTAAAAGCATTGGGAAAAGCGATGGGATTTACCATGCAAACACCCCTGGAAAAATTATCGAAGGAAGCCATACACGCTATATTATACGGCACAGAAGAGCCAATACCTGTGCAAATGCAGTACGGCGGACAAATGGCCTCGTACAATGTTTCGTTCCAAGGAATTATTAAATATTTAGATCAACAAAACGAACGTAAGTCGGACGATGATGACCATGATATTGAAGAGTTCGTGCAAAAAGTTACATGTCCAACTTGCGAAGGTGCGCGATTGAAAAAAGAATCATTATTTTTCAAAATAGATCAAAAAAATATTTTCGAATTAGCATCCATGGACTTAAATAGTTTAGCGAAATGGTTTGCAGGATTAGAAAAAAGATTGAGCGATCGTCAGAATATTATTGCATCGGAAATACTAAAAGAAATTCGAGCACGCATCGGATTTTTATTAGATGTAGGTTTAGAATATTTAAACTTAGATCGTGTTTCGAAATCCTTATCTGGAGGAGAAGCACAACGCATACGATTAGCCACACAAATTGGTTCACAACTCGTAAACGTATTGTATATATTAGACGAGCCATCGATTGGCTTACATCAACGCGATAACGAAAAATTAATTCATGCCTTAAAAAACCTACGCGATTTAGGGAATTCTATTTTAGTGGTAGAGCATGATAAGGACATGATTATGGAAGCCGATCATGTAATAGATGTTGGTCCAGCAGCAGGAGTACACGGCGGACAAATTGTTGCGCAAGGAACACCATCAGAAATATTAAAATCGAAAACCGTTACCGCACAATACATCAACGGCGAACGATCTATTGCCATTCCGAAGAAACGCAGAAAAGGAAATGGTGAAGTATTGAAATTAGAAAAAGCAACTGGAAATAATTTAAAAAGTGTGGACTTAGAAATTCCACTTGGAAAATTTATTTGCATCACAGGAGTTTCAGGAAGTGGAAAATCTACGTTAATAAATGAAACCTTGTATCCCATATTAAATCAGTACATCTATCACTCTAAACGAAAACCATTGCCTTATAAATCGATAAAAGGATTGGAGCATTTAGATAAAGTAATAGAGATCGATCAAACACCAATTGGAAGAACGCCACGATCTAATCCGGCAACATACACTGGAGTATTTTCAGACATCCGAAATTTATATGTTCAATTACCAGAAGCAAAAATAAGGGGATATAAACCAGGCAGATTTTCGTTCAACGTAAAAGGCGGAAGATGCGAAACATGCCAGGGCGGAGGAATGAAAGTTATTGAAATGAATTTCTTACCAGACGTACAAGTGCTTTGCGAAACCTGTAATGGCAAACGTTACAACCGCGAAACATTGGAAGTGCGCTACAAAGGAAAATCTATTTCGGATGTGTTGAACATGAGCATCGAAGAAGCAGTACCGTTTTTCGAAAACATGCCGCACATTTTACGCAAAATAAAAACCATACAAGACGTAGGCTTAGGGTATATCACCATAGGTCAATCGTCTGTAACGCTATCGGGCGGAGAGGCACAGCGTGTGAAGCTTGCTACAGAACTTTCTAAAAAAGATACTGGCAAAACCATTTACATACTCGACGAACCAACTACAGGCTTGCACTTCGAAGACATCCGCATTTTACTTGGCGTATTAGATGAACTTGTAAACCGAGGCAATACAGTGCTTGTAATCGAACATAACATGGACGTAATCAAAGTAGCCGACCACGTAATAGATATGGGCCCAGAAGGCGGCGCAGGCGGCGGACAAATTATTTTCACTGGAACACCTGAGGAGTTAGCGAAGGATAAGAAGAGTTATACAGGGAGGTTTCTGAAGAAGGAATTAGCTAATTAGCCAATGTGCCAATTAGCCAATTTGGACAATTGACTAATTTGGACAATTAATTTGAATTGGTCCCCGAACGAAGCGCAGCGAAGTTGAGGGGCACATTTTCGCATTTATATTTCTTTCCAAAAAATAATTTTAACAATACTTTAAACGGAGAACGCTGAAAACCGAATAGAGTAATCAAAAAAAACATACAATGAATAAATTTATGATCGATATCCTTTTACAAGGGATAGACAATGAAACGAGAATGAAATTGTTACCAAGAGAGCAAGAAATAATAAAAGAGTGGGAGGATAATGGTACACTTTTGGCCTCTTATATAAAAGGTGATACTGCTGGAATTTACTTGGTTTTAATGGCAAACGACAAATCAGACGCAGATAAAAAACTGTCAACTCTTCCTTATTATCCGTATATGAAGATTGAAATTAATGCATTGAGGTAACATAATGACTGCCATTGATAAAAAAGTACTCAACGAAAGAATAGAAAGTCGTAAAATAGACCGTATCCAAAGAGTATTAGTGATATGTGCTATTGTAATGGCGATAACTTCAAGCTTTAAAATTTATTCGTCAACATCAATTCAACGATCAAGATTTGGTTGGTGGATAGATAGCGTAATTTTGGTAGTAATATTTGCAAATATATTATTAAGGCATCAGAAGCAACTCACTAATCGAAAAGGGCAATTTATTGAATGGGTACCTGAAGCAATTAATTATAAACTTAAAAACGAAGATTCTGCTCAAACAATTAATCGTAGTAAGATTAATTCCATCAATATACATTTAGATGAAATAGATATTAATTTGAAATCGGGTGAAAAGCTATTACTTGATATTTCTGATTTTGATAAGTATGAAGATAGACTTAGGATAAAGGCAAACTTTGAGAAGGAATTATCCAATTAGCTCATTTTGGTAATTTGGACAATTATTCAATTTGAACAATTCTTAATATTAGCTTTTTCGTATTTACACATCTACACATTTTCTTTTATTTATAATTTAAAATTTATAATTTACAATTGGATTGATTATCTCGGCAAGCTACCGCTATTGGTTGTATTATCAAAATGGGAGAGAGGGGATAAATGAGTTATAAGTAATGCTAAATGAATGGCTACCAACTGCTCATTTTAGCGTATTTGGTTGCCCATCTTCGAGCGAGCGCTCCACAACCAAAAGAGCTAATCCACCCCCTCTCGACAGAATATTCCGAATAATATGTTATATTTGTCAAAAATCACCAAGTTAAAATTGACAAGGTTAAAAATGGAAAGTTTCGGAGAATATATTAGACGACTTAGGAATGAGAAAGGACTAAATCAAACTGAACTAGCAGCAAAAGTTGGACTGGACAGTGGAGGATTAAGCAAGATTGAGACTGGTAAAAAAGCTTTTAAAGAAGATAAATTACCGCTATTTGCAAAAGCACTTGGTGTTCAATTGGAAGAAATTAAGACGCAATTTTTTAGTGAAAAATTTGCAGAAGACTGTTATAAATATAAGTGTCCAGAAACAGTCTTTCAATTAGCTGAAGCGAAAGCCAAATATTATAAGTCAACAAAAGTTAAACAAGGTAATTTCAAATTTTAACCTATGGCAAAAACTAGGAAAAATGAGGCAAAAACAGATTTGGACTTATATAATTTTATAAAGGATAATAGAAATTATAGCGAAAAATGGATGATCAAAAAAACATCCAACACTTTCGTCCAAGAATGTTTAGATGTGTCAAGTAAAAGCGGAAAGGGCTTTAGAGGCGAGCCTGACTTAATATATCTTAATGAAAAAAAGAAGCTTTTAATTTTAATCGAAAACAAACCAACTATAAAAGACCATATTTCTAAGACGGGAAATAACGCTAAAGGTTTTGCAGTTGATGGGATCAAACATTATCTATCGCATTTTACTCCTGAAAAAATTAAAAAACTAAAACCAACAATTAAAAAGTATTTTGAAAATTGGTCTTTAGTTGGAATCGCATTTTCAGGGGATATTAATGATGAATACAATCACTTAATCTCAACATTCATTCTTGCCAACGATGAAATCAAGAACATTGATACGAATGAAATTTTAGACGAAGAGGATTATTTAGCATTTTTTGAAAACATTGACTTGGAAAACATTTCTAAGAATATTTCAAAATCATCTAGCGAGATAAATAGAATGCTAAGGACTTTAGATTCTCAAAAAAGGCCTGTTCTATTAAGTGCATTAATGATTTGCCTATACGACAGAGATAATGTTTCTAATGATTTTAAGAAAAGCTATAGCAATTGGAGCATTACAAATATCATCAGAAATATTCCTACAACCATTTTAGATATTTTATCAAATGAAGGAATTGATGATGATAAAATAAATGTCCTTGTAAACGAATTAGCATTTATTAAAACAGACAATGATTTAAATTCTTCTGAAATTCTAAAAGAAATTCTAAAAGAGTTGGAAGACAATGTTATTCCGTTGTTTAATAAAAAAACCAACTATGATATTATTGGAAAATTCTATGAGGAATTTTTGAGATACGCTGGTGTTGCGAATGTAAAAAAAGGAATTGTTTTAACCCCAAATCACATAACAAAACTCTTTACTGAACTAATTGATATTAAAACTAATGATGTTATTTTGGATACTTGTTGCGGAACTGGGGCTTTTTTAATCTCAGGGATGAATCGATTAGTTTCCGAAATTGAAGGATCGACTTTGACCAATAAAAAGGATAAAATAAATAATCTAAAACAAAATCAATTGGTAGGCTTTGAAAAAAGCACAACAATGTATTCTTTGGCTATTTCCAATATGTTATTTAGAGGAGATGGGAAATCAAGAATCTTTAATGTTGATACATTTTCCGAGAAGGCAGACGAAGTTCTAACAAAATTAAAACTTGAAGGAATTAAACCTTCAATTGGATTCATAAATCCTCCATATGGAGGCAAGGACAATAGCTCCAATCCCACAAAAAAGGAAATTCAATTTTTAGAAAAACTACTTGACAGTGTTAGCAGATACGGTGTTATTATTGCCCCACTTTCAACATATTTTAAAGACGACATTGAAAGAAACAGAATTTTGTCGAAGCATACATTAAAATATGTCATCAATATGCCAGGGGAGCTTTTCCAACCTAACGCTGCTACACACACTGCTGTAGCGGTATTTGAAACAAACTTACCACATAACAATAAAGAAGTAATTTTTTACAATTTAACTGATGATGGTTTTGTTTTATCAAAAAATAGAGGGAGGACAGATGTATTAAATAAATGGAATCCAACGAAAAAACAACTACTTGAAAAATTAAAAAATCCAGAGAAATACGAGGACAACATAAGCTTAGTAAAAACAAAAATAACTACAAATGATGAATGGATTATTCAAGCACATTCAAAAACAGATTATTCTCATTTGTCAGAAAAATCATTCATTAAAAGCATCAAGCAATACATAATATTTTCAACAAAACTAAAATTGGATTTATTAAATAAGGACATTGACGAAATTACACTTTTAGAAATTTTGAATGATAGCATTCAAAAAAATGCAGTTAATGAAACGACAGAACTGCCTTTAAATATTAGTAAGTGGAAAGAGTTTGCCTTTAATAAAGTCTTTGACTTCAAAAGAGGTAAAAGGTTAACGACACTTGACCAAAGTGATGGTAATATTGCTTATATATCATCAACAAAGACCAACAACGGGATAGACAATTACATTTCGCCCCCAGACAATATGACCGTTTACAATAACGTTATGACTATCAATAATAGCGGTAGTGTAGGCTATGTATTTTTCCACACTTATGATTTTGTTTGTTCTGACCATTGTACTGTAATTTCAATAAAAGACAAATCGATACTACTGAATAATTACATTGCTATTTTTCTAAAACCAATAATTGAATCAGTAAAACCAAAATACAATTTTGCAAGAGAAATAAGCGACTCAAGACTAACCAAAGAGAAAATTTCCTTACCCGTTGACAAAAAAGGAAATCCTGACTGGTTATATATGGAGAACTATATAAAGACTTTGCCTTATTCAATTTCAATTTAGTTTTTCTGAATGCCGACACTTTGCAGTCATACACATTTGCAAGCCGCACATGTCAACGCACAACCAAAGCTCACAAATAAGTATGCCTGCCAGACACGCGCATAAAGACAGAAAAGTATTGGTGGTAACAGCCCCTTTGCGTTATGGCGGGGAAGTGGGAATATACACAGTTGAGCAATTAATAAACAGTGTGTGTTAAGACAGGTTAGTGCATCTAATTAACCATCGCGTCAAGCGCCAAACCATTACCCACCATTTTAAAAAAGTCAACAAAGCCTACAACTCAATTTTTTATTCTTATATTTACAATCTGTTTTATTATTCATAACATATTATCTACATCCTTATCAAAAGGACTAACTCGCTGAAAATGCCGAGTGGTGATTGTATTGAAGTTTATTAATTTCAATACACAGATAATATTTCCCTTTAATTTCCTCGAATGTTAATCAAAACAATTGATCTCAATTCAATTGCATTATTACTTTGTGCTATAACAATTGCTCAACTGTGATAATAAAAAACAATGAATTAAAAATGAAAAGTAAACAGTTAATAAGCAGAAATATAGAGCATTTTTATAATAAAGTGTCGGAAGAAACCAGACTTGATAAAGGAATGGGGATATTTGAATTTGAACGGGTTAAATCCCTCATAGAAAAATACACTCCTAATTGTTCTTCAAAAATCATTGACGTTGGTGGTGGGACTGGGAAATATTCAGAATGGCTTGCAAAAAAAGGACATTTAGTTCACTTGGTAGATCCAGTTCCTAAACACATAAAAATAGCGGAAACAAGAGCAAGTAAACTAAAAAATAAGTTTTCCATTCATTTGGGAGAATCTCGAAAATTGGGGTTTCCTGATAATTATGCCGACCTAATTATTCTACACGGTCCGCTTTATCATCTTCAAAAAAAAGAAGATAGAGATTTAACCATTCAAGAAGCTAAACGTGTTTTGAAAATAGATGGAGTTATACTTGCATTTGCAATAAATTACACAGCCTCAACTTTAGTCGGACTTTTAAATGGTTTAATTCATAAAAAGACATTTTTTGAAATGTGTAAGGAAGAATTAACTACAGGAATACATAATCCACCAGATGATTTTTCTTGGCTTTTAGCTGAAGCATTTTATTACAAACCAGCACAATTAAAAGAAGAGTTCGTAAGTCAAGAATTAGTCCATCTCAATACTTACGCTGTTGAAGGTTTAGCTTGGCTTGATAAGGATTTTTTCATCAATTTGTCAAACGAAAAACGAAAAAATACACTATTAGAACTAATTCAGTTAACAGAAAATGACCCTTATCTTTTGCCTTTTAGTCCACATATGATGATAGCAACAAAAAAACAAACAACTTATGCAAAATAAAAATAGATATTATAACTTACTGAAAGAAGATAATGGTCGACATAATGAAATTGACCTCGGAGAAAAAAATGGTCTAAATGAAGAAGAAACAAGGGAAATAATTTCTCAACTTCTTTCAGAACATAAGATAGAATATGAAGTAAATAAAGCTTGTAACTATAGATTATTGAAAAAACCGAACAGCAAAAACGGCAGGTAACAGCGGCAACCCAAAAGTGGCGATTCAGTGGTTAAACCAAGCTACTCACTTTCTGACTTTAGCCGCTTTAAAATAACCGACCGTAATAGTTTATCATTTTTGTCGCCCCAATTACCTAATGCAGCAATGACTGGTATTACAGTTTTGCCAAATTCAGTCAGACTGTACTCTACTTTTGGAGGTACCACAGGGTAAATTTTCTTTGTAATCAATTCATGGTCTTCCAACTCTTTCAACTGGATATTCAGTACACGCCTTGTTGCATCTGGAATTTTTCGTTGCAGTTCGCTTGGACGTTTATGTCCCTCGTTGATAAACCACAACAAACGGATTTTCCATTTACCATATAGCACTTCGCCTATTAAATCCAAACCACAATTAAGGTTTGGCAAAATCTTTCTTTGATACATAAAACAAATGTAAACCTATGTTCCAAATTGTACAATAGTGGAACAATTTATCCCTATATGAATCACAATTCCGTACTTGTAAGAACTGTGCATAAGTCTCATTTTTGCCCTAAATAATTTAATCAATGGAACAAGAATTTAATTTCAACAATGAATTATCGGACAAAATTGCCTTGGTAACAGGAGGTACAAAAGGAGCAGGAAGAGCAATTGCAGAGCGACTTTTAAAAGCAGGTGCGACCGTTATTATTACAGCAAGGAACGCACCCGAAAAAGAAAACAACAACTTGCATTTCATTCCTTCCGATCTAAGCAAGGCAGAACACGCACAAAAGGTTATTAGCGAAGTGCTTTCAACCTACGGAAGGTTGGACATTCTTGTGAACAACCTTGGTTCTTCAATAACACCTGCTGGTGGTTTTGCTGTATTAACTCACGAAGATTGGGAATCAACCCTACAAGTTAATTTGCTTGCCCCAATTCGTTTAGACAGAGGATTTCTACCACAGATGATTGAACGTAAAAGCGGTGTTATTATTCACATAGCTTCTATCCAAGGCATTTTGCCTTTGTATGATTCTACTTTGCCTTATGCAGCTGCAAAAGCAGGATTGAGAAACTATAGTAAAAATTTATCAAATGAAGTTTCGCCTAAAGGTGTTAGAGTATTAACCGTTTCGCCAGGTTGGATAAATACATCAGCATCGAAAGCTTTTTTGGGAGAGATAGCAAGAAATGCAAATGGTACTATAGAAGAAGCACGCCAAAGTGTTATGGATGCATTGGGCGGAATACCGTATGGCAGACCTGCTGAGCCAGAAGATGTAGCCGAATTGGTTGGTTTTCTTGTTTCGCCAAGAGCAAATTATTTAACGGGAACAGAATATGTAATCGATGGTGGTACAGTACCAACTATTTAATAATAACTAAAAAAATAAAAAAATGAACTTACCGAAAATAGTTACCGATTTAATTAAAACACAAAACAACTTTGATAGCGTTGCTTATGCAAATTGTTTTACCGAAACAGCCGTAGTTTTTGATGAAGGCAAAACGCACAACGGTAGAAAAGAAATTGAAAAGTGGATAGACGAGGCTAATAAAAAATATCAGGCAACAATGAAACCTCTTGAGTATTCGGAAACCGATCATGCATTAAAAACTGAAGTTTCAGGAACGTTTCCTGGAAGTCCGATTGTGATGACTTACTTATATGAATTTCAAGACGATTTAATTCAATCTTTAAAAATCGTGTAACACCAATGTGCCAGCCGCTAACAAGGTATCGGCAAAAACAGGGCTGAAGTGCAAACTTTAGCTTTTGTATTTCTATTAAATTTTTTACATTTATCCAACTGAAGTACTTCGATTTTCCTGCCTTTGCCAATACCCAAAACGTTAGTTGCAATTACACCCTACAACGAACAATCTTTACAAACACCGACAAGGACGCAATTCATGTGCTGGACAATGTATTTTTCAGGAACAGTAAACTCAACAAGTGTTGGAAGACACTCAATAGTCTCGCATTTAGTACAACGAAAATGAAAATGATTGCCAGAAACAGGTATATCATCACATTTCACACAGACAGCAAAATACTGTTTCCCATCATCTGCAACAATTTTATGGACAATCTCATCTTCACAAAAACGGTTTAAAATTCTGTAAACAGTAGCCCTATCAGCATTTACATCCATTTGCTTAACAATAGCATCTTGGCTCATGGCCCTTCTTTTGCTTTTCAAAATAGACAAAACAGCCTCTTGTGTCGCGGTATTTCTACGTTTCATCATAGTACAAAAATAGTCAAAAAAATGTTAATGCGACAAATTTGCAATAAATTAATGCGATAAAGTCGCATTAGTGAGAAAATATCCTATCTTTGCCTGAAGAAATACATAAAAATGACAGACAACAAAAATTTTGACGTAATCATAATTGGTGGCAGTTATGCAGGGCTTTCTTCTGCAATGGCATTAGGACGTTCTTTGCGAAATGTTTTAATCATTGACAACGGACAACCTTGTAATATACAAACACCACATTCACACAACTTTTTAACGCAAGATGGCAAGACACCAAAAGAAATTTCTGAATTTGCCAAACAGGAAGTTGAAAAATACGAAACTGTAAAATTTCATAAAGGACTTGCTATAAGTGGTGTAAAAACAGAAAATGGTTTTGAAATAACAACAAACACAACCGACAAATTCACAGCAAAGAAATTGATTTTTGCAACAGGCATAAAAGACACAATGCCAGACATAAAAGGTTTTTCGGAATGTTGGGGGATTTCAATTATTCATTGTCCCTACTGTCACGGTTACGAACATCGTTATCAAAATACAGGAATTATAGCAAATGGACAAAAAGCCTTTCACCTTGCATCAATGGTAAATAATCTGAGCGATAAAGTAACGATTTTGACCAATGGAAAAGCAGATTTTAGTTCAGAACAATTAGAGAAACTTAACAACCACAATATAAAAATTATTGAAACCGAGATCTGCGAAATTGAACACAAAAACGGGCAACTAAAAAATCTGATTTTCAAAGACGGAAATAAAATTCATTTTGACGTTGCCTATGGTGCAATTCCATTTACACAACACTCTGATATTCCAGTTTCTCTTGGTTGTGAACTTACAGAACAAGGTTATTTTAAAATTGTTGCGTTTCAAAAGACAAACGTACCAAACATTTACGTTTGTGGCGACAATTCAAATATGATGCGTTCTGTAGCTAATGCTGTTTCAAGTGGAAACATTGCAGGAGCAGTAGCAAATGGAGAATTGGTACAAGAACAATTTTAATTTTATGATAGAAGTTTTTATAACAGATATTCAAAACAATATTCAAGCAGACATAATTTTGAACAATATTCTAAAGGATAATACTGACTTGAAAATAACCTTTGACCTTAACGAAACGGACTTATCTTTTCCCTGTGGACACACTATTTTAAGAGTTGAAGGCAATAAAATAAATTCAGATAGAATTATGGACTCTGTTAGAAAACAAGGTTTTAATTGTGAAATTTTGGAAGACAAAATTTGCACACAAACAGAAAAGTTATGACAGAATTTTGGGAAGAAGCATTTAAAGACAAACAAGAAATGTGGGGTTTAAATCCTGCAAAATCAACTGTATTAACAAAGGACTTTTTTGTTGAGAAAAAAGTAAAAAGTGTATTAATTCCAGGCATTGGTTATGGACGAAATGCTCAAATTTTCAAAGACAATGCAATGACTGTAACAGGAATTGAAATTTCAGAAACTGCCATTGAATTAGGTAAAAAACATTTTGGAAACGAAATGAATATTTATCACGGTTCTGTTACTGATATGCCTTTTGATAATAATTTGTATGACGGAATTTATTGCTATGGCTTAATTTACTTGTTAGACAAAGACAAAAGAGCAAAACTAATTCAAGACTGTTACAACCAACTCACAGAAAACGGATTTATGGTTTTCACAACAATTACAAAGCAAGCCGTAACCTATGGACAAGGAACAAACATTGGCAAGGACCGATTTGAAATGTTTGGTGGAGTGAAAATATTCTTTTATGACAGCGAAACAATAGCAGAAGAATTTGGGAAGTCAGGACTTTTTGAAATTACAGAAGTAACAGAGAATTATCCTTTTTACATAATAAAATGCAAAAAGAATTCGACTGAATTTGACGACTAAAAAAAACTTCACTTAACAGCGTTTGGCTCAAGCAGGGTTTCAGTACTTCGTATGATAGTTTTTCGTAAATTTGAGCTTTCGGCTTCGTAGCAATTTTTGTGGTAAAATCCCCGCATGCGCCAAGCCAGAAAACCTTAGCAAATATTTCAATGACGAGACAAGCATTCCTATTGACAATTTTTCTTGGACTTTTAACTACAAGTCTCTTTGGACAAAAATATGAGAGATATAAGAAACTTTTGGATACGACTTTAACTTCAAAATATCTCGGTTTTGATAAGAATATTACGGTTACTGTTCCCAATGAATGGCAAAAGGATGTTAATCGTAATTTCCCATTGATTATTGTTTTTGACAAACAAAATCAGAGAAGTCATAACTATATTTTAAATACCATTGATTATTTGACAAGTAACGAGCAAATGCCCTCCTCAATAATTATAAGTATTGAATCAGAACAAAAATATCGTTACATAGAAACACTACATAAGGAATCGGATAAAGATGGTCTCGCAAAAGAAAATGAAAATTTTTTATTTGATGAACTGATTCCTCTGGCTGAGAATAAATATAAAGCTTCTACTTTCAGGATATTCATAGGGCATTCAAGATACGGCTACTTTACCAGTTCGCTCTTATTTTCAAGAATAAATGAACTTAATGGAATAATTTCATTAAGCCCTTTTTTTAATCAAAAAAATGTCTCACTAACTGATTCGATGGCTACACTTACAACTATGGTATTTTCTTCTCGAAAATATTATCGTTTTGGAATTGGTAACGATTATCCTGCTGACTTCATTAAAATGGATTCTGTAATTAAAAATCTTAATACTCCATTGTTTGACTCCAAAGGATTTTTCTTTAAAGCAGCTGATCATAACACAACGCCTGGTTTAACAATTGGCATTTCACTTTACGAGATATTTGAAGAATGGTCAAAGATTCAGTCCAAATACATTTCTAATAAGCAAAAAGAACTTAACATTTTAGATAGCTTGGAAAAGGAAATTCTTTTAAACTATGGAAGTAAGTTAGAATTCTCTCTTGGAACATTGAATGGTAAGGGATGGTATTTTTACAATGAAGGGAAATTTGAAAAGGCCATAGAAGCTTGGAAAATATTAATGAAATCGTATCCCAATTTTTCCGAAGGATATCTATATATACTGGATACACAAATACAACTAAAAAAGAAGAACGATTATTCAGATACGATAAAAAAATTCAAGGCTTCCTTGGCTAGTTCAAATTTCTATTCTGAAAAAGAAAAGGACGAATTAATGCAGGAACTTGAAAATTTGACTAAATAAACATTTGATAACAGCGTGTATAAAACAATATCGAGTGAAGTGATAAATCGAAGGGCTGTGCTGCTAAGAAATTTTGTACTAAACGAACAGTGCTTCTAATCCGCTACTGCATTTGTCTATAAAATGGTAGCAGTATTTAGTGTATATACTCCTCGACAAAAATGAACTAATTATGCTAGACGATAGAACAGAAGAAATAATACGACGCCCAGACCAAAAGCACATTAGAATTGAAGTATATGACCATAACGTTTTTGAAGTGACGCTTCGCGACGGTAACAAAGCTTATAGAGAATATAGACTTACAAGTTTAAAAGACCCGCGACTAAGTAAATTATTGCAGACGCTCAAAGACACACTAGTAGACTAAAGTAGCAGTACCCTCAATTTACGTATCTGTAAGCCACCACCAGATTACTAACAGCGTTAGCATTAATTTTATGAGACGCCTCATCAAATGATAGGTTCTCGTTTGCGAACAGACAAGTTTTTGTACGACACCTATAATTCTGAAATGTGGTGTGCTGGGTATATTATGAATGGTGGTTGCTCTGATGATGGCTTTGAATATTTTAGAAATTGGGTTATTTCAAGAGGGAAAGAAACTTTTTATAATGCGAAAGAAAATCCTGAAAGCATGAAGAAGATATGTCCAAAATTATTTGAAAAATTGTGGGATAGATAATACTACTACTGTTTACAGCATATATAAAATAATCGTACCCATTTAATCTGGACGAAATATGATCGAGAATAGTCGAGCTAAATGGAATAATTTATTCTTTTTAAACATCTTCATATTGGCCTATTTTATTTATAATTTAAAATTCGTAATTTACAATTAGGTTGGTTACTTCGGTAGGGTACTAACTAATGTTTGTATTGTCAAAATAGGGTAGGGTGTAAAAACGAGTTGTGAATAATTGCACGTAGTACATGTAAACATAAACGTTTAATAAATACACATGAAAAAAGTATTATTTCTAATTAGTTGTTCGCTGTTGTTGATAAGTTGTGAGAAAGAGAAAATCATAGAAGTTATAAAAGAGTATAAATGGAAATCACATCCAAGCTTCCAATATGAAGATGTGCTTCAAATGAATAGTTATGCAAGTAAGGATCGTTTATTCTTTCTTGGTTCCTGTTTTTCATCATTAATACCTGATTCAATAAATCATCCTGATTTATCATTTGGTGGCAAAGTTTCACACTATGCTAATTGGAGTGATCTACCAAGCAATAAGAAATTACCAATTTGTGCGGATTACTACATTGCATTTTACCAAGGAAATAGTTGGGTTAACTTTATTCCTACAAGGAATCCATTAGCTGCAGAGGCAGCGGTTTCATTGGATATGAAATCTTTAGATAGTACTTTTGAATCTTTTGATTTACTCCAATATCACTCTGGAGTATGTATGGCCATAAACAAAAAAAATCAAGCATTAATACCATATTTTTCAGCTGTAGGTTCAGAACGTTTTGTAAAATTTGCTTTGGTTGATATAAAAGCAGAGTTTAACCCTAACCTAATTAATGTATATCTTGATACTACAAATACTAAGATTGTAAGAATTCCCGGTGAGGACCGATATGGTATAACAGCTCTTGAAAGTAACGGCGATTATTTTTTCATAACAATCGGCGCAATGGTTTATAGAATAGATAATTTAGGGAATATTGTAAATATATCGGGATCACCTATATATAAAATCATTGAATCATCTGGAACACTTTATGGATTTGGGTATGATAAAGTTAATATATCATCAAATAATGGACTATCATGGGGTATTGGATATACTACTCCATTTGAATTTTCAGTTTTGAACTATTCAATAGTTGATAATAAAATAATTGGTTATAGGGATGATCAATTATGGGAAATTTCAGTAAGTGAAAATGAACTAATTGTAAAAGAATTAGATAATGATGGGTTAAAAGGGGTATTAATAACTTCGGTTAGTGGATTCAATGGGAAAGTTTATTTAACTTCATTTTCAGGTGTTTATTATAAATTAACCAGTGATTTTTTTGAATATAAACCAGAGTGATAAAAGTCGCATATACAACTAAAAGGCCAGCAATTGCTCATATTCGCGACTGTTATGTGTAATACTTGCAGATCCAAAGAGGAAAATACACAACTAACATTGCCAAAATCCAAAAGACAGATTTACTGTACTGGCAATAGTTCAATTTTCAGTTTTGGCGACTATAATATTTCATATAGTTATAAATTTACACCAAACGACTATGACGATTTATATTCCAAGTTAATCATTAAAGGGCTTCAGAGAACCAAAACATATTTTGGGACATACGAAAATGAAAAAACTCTTAATTGCGACACCTCAATAAAAATAAAAAAATACTAACAAAAGACTTTGGCTTTAAAAACTTTGATGTTTTATTTATGGACGATAATAAGACAATAATTTTTAATTCTAATAAATGGTAGAAAAAACTACACATAACAGCACCTGAGTAAAATGGCGGGTTCTCAGCAAACTTGCAAGTCCCGTTTTCATTCATAACTTCGTGGTAGCTTGTCAGTGTAAAGCTCCGAAAACCTCCAGAACGCAATGCCTCGAACGTTATCGGTAATTGTAAATTCGACCATCTATAAAAAAGAAACAAAACAGAAATATGAATTCTGACAGAAGCAAATTAATAGAAATGAACAACGTTGGCATCGTTGTAGAAGATCTTGACAACGCTATTTCTTTTTTCAAAGAAATAGGACTAACACTTGAAGGACGAGCAATGGTTGAAGGTGAATGGGCAGGACAGGTAACAGGACTTGGAAACCAGTCTGTGGAAGTTGCTATGATGGTTACACCCGACGGACACAGCCGTCTCGAACTATCAAAATTTCTTACACCAAAAACTATTTCAGACCACAGGACAGCACCTGTTAACTCTTTAGGTTATCTCCGTGTTATGTTTAGGGTTGATAATCTTGATGAATTAATTGCCAGACTTACGGAACAAGGTGTTGAGATAGTAGGAGAAGTTGTAAATTTTGAGAATATTTATAAACTCTGCTACATTCGTGGGACGGAAGGATTACTCGTTGGTTTAGCAGAACAACTTGGTAATAAAACTACGGTAGACATTTTGGAAAAGGATTAGCGATAAAGAACAACAAACCGTTAACCGTCAGAATACAATACAACTAAAAACAACAATTAAAAATGAAAAAAGGTTTATTCATTATTGCGCTCTTAATTTTCAACCTTAGTTTCGGACAAGGAAAAAAGAAAACCACCGACGAAGAAAAACTTACTAAATGTATTCTTGAAAACACAAACTATTTTACATTTAATGGACAACAACCAAATGGAAAAGGGTGGACTATTTTGGAAAATCTTTTCGCAAACAATCAATTTGTTGCTTGGGGCGAATATCATAACTCACCATTACTCTCGCAATTGACAAATTATGCATTAGAAAGTGCTTCAAAATATGGGTATAAAACTTGGTGTGTAGAAGTAAGTCCATTTGCGGCATCTGAACTTATGCGTATTGCAAAGTATAAAAATCCATCAGACACAATTTTTCAAATTGCTAAAGAGCGACCAAATTTTACAACATTCCCGTTTTTTGATACCAAAGAAGATATTAGTATGCTCTCAACAGCTAATAAGTTTGGATACTCAATTTGGGGTATTGATCAAGAATTTCAAACAGCTTTTCCTTACTGTCTTGATAAAGTATACCAAGCGCAATCCAAGAATACAAAAGCACAATTTAAAGCAGTTTACGACAGTTTGAAAGTGAAATGGTGGAATCCAGATGCTAAACTATTGGACAGTTTAAGAGGTGGAATAAAGCAGCCTAATTTAAAGCGATTATTAGACGATATTAAAATATCAAAAGACATTTATTATTATAGCGATAATCAGAGGCGAGCAGATTTGATGAAAATAAATTTTTATAATTACTATGATAATTCAAAAGATCAAAATAAAAAAGTATTTTTCAAAATGGGTTCGAATCATTTGGCAAAAGGAATGAATTTGGAAACT
>CALRIM020000025.1:0-24422 GCA_943360385.1 Rhizobium sp. Q54
ATAGAAAACCAGTATGAGATATACTCGAGTAGGCCATCATTCTCTTTAAATTATTTTGAGATAAGGCTGACAAATTTCCAATAAACATGGTAGCAATTGAAATTATTGCAAGAAATTTTTCCCAAGAAAAATTAGGCCAGATTAAATAAGAACCTTGGTAATTGAAATGAAAATGTTTTATAAAACTATATAAAATTGCAAGCCCTGCAATTTTTGGTATTGTACTTATAAATGCCAAGGTTGCAGGCTCCGATCCTTCATAAACATCCGGACTATAGTAATGAAATGGTGCAGCTGAAATTTTAAATAAAATACCCCCAACAAACATAATTAATGCCATGGAAACAAGTGCTTGTGGTGCTTTAGATAGATTAGATAAAAAACTACTGTCTAAATTCAAGGTGCCTGATAAACCATATAACCATGTTATTCCATATAGCATAATAGCAGATGCAAATGCTCCAAATAATATATATTTAGAAGACGACTCAGCTGTATTTTTCGATTTTATTTCGTAGGCAATATATAAATAGGATAAAATCGATAAAAACTCAACCCCTAAAAAAATACTGAGCAAATGTTCAGACATGCTTAACAAATTTGCACTTAATAAAAACAATGGGAATAGGTAATAAAATTCCTTGCTCTTTGCTTTAATTACTCCCAAAAAGTAAGGTAACAATGCAATAATGCTAGCGATGCTTAAAACTATTTTGAACTGCAGAATAGGCTTGGTTATTTTATAAAATCCACTAAACAATACCACATCAATTTGATGGTAAATGGTTTGATTTACTAACAATAATGTAGATAATAATATCCCAAAAAAACTGATTGAAGAAAGTGCTCTTTTAGAATGAAAAAATACATCTACTACAAAAGCAAAAACAAATGCGAACACTAATATCCAATCCGATACTAAATTCGGTAAAGAAGATTTTATAGACTGTAGTGAATCGACAATATTCATGTTAGTGTACTATTAAAAAGTATTTATGTAAATAAATATATCCATTCATTAGTGTGTCATTAATCACCACATTAACACTGGCATTGCTCCAATCAAATAAAAATGATGGGAATACTCCAAGTAAGATAGTAGTAAGTGCCAAAGGAATTAATACTACATATTCTCTAGTTGTTAAATCTGTTAAATCTGTTTCCCAAGAAACAAGTTTAAATCTTTTCTCTCCAAAAAACATTCTTTGCAAGGCCCATAAAAAATAAGCCGCCCCAATCAAAATCCCTAGTGTAGAAACTACTGCCATCCATCGAGGCAACATACCGTTGCTTGTTTCTGATAAAAAGGCTCCAAACAAACTAAATGCCTCTCCAATAAAACCAGACATTCCTGGTAGTCCTAAGGATGCAAAGAAAGCAATCACCACAAATACTGTAAACTGAGGCATTTGTAAAGAAAGACCTCTGAAATTAGCTAATTCTCTATCGTGAACTCTATAGTACAATACTCCTACTAAGAAGAACAACATAGAAGATAATATTCCATGTGAAAATAATTGAAACAATGCACCATTTAATCCTTCTGTAGTAAGAGATGCAATACCTATTAATACAAATCCCATATGTGATATAGATGAATAAGCAATTAATCGTTTTAAATCTTTTGCGCTTAAAGCATTTAGTGCTCCATAAATAATGGAAATCATTCCCATTAATCCGATGTAATAAGAATAATGAATGGCTGCATCAGGAAATATCCCATAACAAATCCGAATAATTCCATATGCTCCAACTTTTAACAGCACCCCAGCGAGCACAATAGATATTGGTGTTGGGGCCTCAACGTGTGCATCAGGCAACCAAGTATGGAATGGTACCATTGGTACTTTAATTGCAAACCCAATAAACAAAACTATAAATGCAATAAACCTTGCTGGAATTCCAAATATTAATGAACTGGCTGTGTGGCTAAAAAATCCGTCGGCGGAATAATTTGCAGGATTCATCATGTGTAACATATTAAACGTATGAGAACCTGTTATGGGGTCTTTCACAGAGAAATACAAACCCACCATTACCAGTAACATAAACACTGAACCAAATAAGGTATAAAGGAAAAATTTTATAGAAGCATATTCCCTATTTGCACCACCCCACATTCCAATTAAAAAATACAAGGGTAATAACATCAATTCATAAAACACATAAAATAAAAAGAAATCTAACGATAGGAATACACCCATCACAGCTAAATTCATCAAATTAAATAATATGAAATATCCCTTTAAATTATTTTTTATTTCGAATGAAGAAATAGAAGCTATTAACATCACAATACTACACAACAACACTAGTCCAGCAGAAATCCCATCCATCCCTACGAAATAATCTATTTGTAGTTTGCCTAAACTGCCAATTTGTAAACTTATCCAGTTCAATTGTTCGATATACTGAAAAACTGCATTTTTCTGAAAGTTAGCATATAGATACACTGCCAAGCACACCTGAAGAAAAGCAATACTTGCCGTAATGTATTTATATATATTAGAAAGCGATTTAGGTAGTATTCCAACCAAAAGCATTCCTAATAATGGTATAAAAATTAAAATCGATAGTAAATTCATTTCTTAAACTCCTCTCATAAAATACCAAATAAAAATTATTAATAACAATGCAGTTAAAGCAAAATAAGATTGCACCTTCCCTGTTTGAAATGCACGAATTAAATCACCAAAACTCTTTGTTAATTTTGCAATCGAATTAACTAATCCATCTATCACTTTTCTATCTATCCAAGAAATAAATAAAGAAAGTTGTATCCCTAATTTACCAACAGAATTAACTATTCCATCAATTATAACGATATCGAATTTTCCAACATAATGCGAAAAATGAATTACAACATTCCCTAACCCATGAACCATATCTTTGTCGAATTTAAAGTCTATAGGTTGCAGTTTTGTTAAAATAAAATGAATAGGTCTTGTAAATAAAAAATTATAAATTGAATCTAAATAAAGTGCATTCGCACTTAATTTATAAATAAGATTATCCTCTGTAAATGGTTTTATAAAGCGTCTATAACATATAATATAGGCGGCACTTAAACCAATAATAATTAAACCAATTGTAAGGTATGGCATATAGCTTAATTCATGCGTTTCCTCGTAAAGCGGGTACATATACAAACAGCCAAAACCCAATAAAATTAAAGGTACTGTAATTGTTAAAGGCTCTTTAATTTTAATTCTATTAAACTTATCTGGACCAAAAAACACAATACTAATATGTCTAAAAACATAAAAGGCTGTCATTACTACACCAGCAAAAGCAAAAAAGGGAACCACTAAAAAATAATTTCCATGCAATTGTGCCCAGTGCCATGTTTCATTTAAAATAGCTTCCTTAGAAAAGAAACCCGTGAAGAAAGGTATGCCAATTAATGCTGCACCAGCAATTAAATAAATTATAAAAGTAATGGGCATTATTTTACGCAACCCACCCATTTCTCTAATATCTTGTGTATGTAGACTGTGAATTATGCTTCCTGCTGAGAGAAATAGTGCTGCTTTAAAAAAAGCATGAGTATACAAATGATAAAATGCAGCCATAGGTGCTGTAACTCCAACAGCCATTACCATATAACCCAACTGAGATATGGTAGAATACGCTAATATTTTCTTTATATCAAATTGTCTACCTGCAATAAATGCTCCCATAAAAGCGGTAAAAGATCCAATAATTGCAATAAGATTTAAAACAGTAGGGTCTAACAGAAAATATATTCTAATAAGTAAATACACCCCCGATATAACCATTGTAGCAGCATGTATCAATGCAGAAACTGGAGTAGGCCCTTCCATTGCGTCTGGCAACCATACATGTAATGGGAATTGTGCGGACTTTGCTATTACGGCAATGAAAAAACAATATCCTGCTATATGTAATAAATAAGTATCTGAGCTCGAAACAAAAATCCCATGCTCCATAATTCTAGCGTACAACTCCGATAAGTCTAACGTTCCTAGAGTTGATAATAAAATCATCAACCCAACTAAAAATCCTAGATCACCTATTCTATTTATTATGAATGCTTTTTTATTAGCAAGTATTGCACTTTGTTTCTGCGTATAAAATCCAATGAGTAAGTAGGAACAAAATCCAACCATTTCCCAGAAAATATACATCCACAATAAATTTCTACTTAAAATTAACCCAAACATGGCAAATATAAATAGGCTGATATATCCAAAAAACAAAGGATATCTGCGTTCACCCTCCATGTATTTCGTAGAAAATATCAGTACCATTAAAGCAATAAATGATACCATTATCAACATCAATACAGAAACTAAATCTACATGAATACTAATATCTAATTGAATATTACCTACAATTAACCAAGGTGTTTTTAATATAAAAGTATTACCGTCTATGGCTTGTTTTAAAAGGTATAGTGATGAAAGGAAACTTAAGCCTATGGCAGAAATAGAAATGATGTTTACAAGTTTAATGTTTTTAATAAACATTAATATAGCAAACGCAAATAAAGGAAAAGACAAAAAGAGCAATGCTAATCCCCTAGCAGAACTAAATAAAAAAGAGAATAAGAGTTCTGATTTTTCCACTAGTTTTTGAGTTGATTAATTTTATCTGGATCAATAGAATTAAAATATTGATAGGCTTTTATTACAATTGCCAAAGCAACCGCTATAGATGCTGCAGATAATACCATCGCAAATAAGGCCATCATCTGTCCATCAATTTTATTAAACAATTGGTCGAATACAGCTAAATTTACAAGAGATGCATTTATCATTAATTCAACACCCACTAATATCAACACCATATTTTTTTTGGTTAGTACAGCAAAAAAACCAACGCTGAATAGGGCTGCAGAGAAAAGCTGCATTAATTGAGCTGTTGAAATATCAAACATTACGATTCTCCTTTCTAGTAATAATAGAGGCAGCCATTAAAGCAACTAACAAAAGCAATGAAATAATTTCTAAAGGAAATGCATAGTTGCTTAAAAGTTGTGTGCCAAATTGCTGAATGGTATTCACTGAATTTTGATAAACTGGCTGTGTTGTATTCTGACTTAGGATTACTTTTGCCAATAAAATAAAAATAGCAATGCTTGCTAAGCCACTAATAAATTTCGTAAACCTAAAGGTTGATGAATCTTTTGAAGTGGTTATTTTATCTTCGATAATATTTTTTGAGGATAGCATCATTGCAAAAATCATCACAACTATTATTCCTCCTATATAAATCATTAAATGCGCAATGGCTAAAAATTCGGCATGTGCTAAAACTAGCATTGCAGAAACGCTGAAAAAGGTAGCAAACATTGCAAATACTGCTTTTACTACCGAAGAGGTATTAACTGCATAAATTGCTGCGATTACTCCAAATACTATAAAAAAACAAAGAATAATGTTAAACAATTCCATCCTCCTTTTTTTCTTGTGCAGCCTTAACAGCAGCTTCTTTGGCTTTTTTCTTTTCCTCTTCGAAAGCAGCTAACTTTATTCTGTTTTGTGATGCTTCTTCTTCTGTCATAGTAGAAAAATGATAGTTCAACGCTTCTACACTACTCAAGGAAACGTCGTACTCATCTGTCATAATTATACATTCCGTTGGGCAAACAATTGTACATAAACCACAAAACATACATTTACCCATGTCGATATCGAACTTTGCCGCGTGCAATCTTTTCGTAGTGCCATCGGATGTTTTCCCTATATCTTCTACTGCCTTAATAGCAATAATATCTATACAATCTACCGGACAAATTTTTGCACATAAATCACAAACAATACAATCATCAATTTCTACGTGTAATTGATTCCTGGAATTATCTGGCAGAGGAAGTTTTACATGTGGATATCGAAGTGTACTTGTATTGTCATTCCTTTCTTCAAAATAATTTGAATTTTGAATGTTTGTATGTACTGTTTTAGATTTACGAAACATATGATTCCAGGTAAGCGTAAATCCATTTACGAAACCAATAAAACTTTTATATGTATCTTTTAATTTAGTCAACTTACAAAACAATTAATTTCCAAAAAGCAGATATAAACAAACAAGCAAAGGAAACTGGTATTAATACTTTCCAACAGAAATTCATTAATTGATCAGCTCTAAACCTTGGAAGTGTCCACCTTATCCACATTTGAACAATTACAAGTGATAATGTTTTTATTAAAATCCAAAATATTCCCCAAAAAGTTCCATTTGTCCAATCTGCAAGTGCAACACCTGCTATATTAGGTAAAGGACTATACCATGCTCCTAAAAACAAAATCACCAATACCATTGATGTTAAAAACATCATGGCGTATTCTGCTAAAAACAAAGCCCCGAATTTAAATCCCGAATACTCCACATGAAACCCAGCAACCAATTCAGATTCTGCTTCTGGAATATCAAACGGTGTTCTATTTGATTCTGCTAAGGATGCAATAAAATAAATGATAGCAGACACGAATAAATGTGGCGCTTGGAAAATCCCCCAAGATAAAAACCCACCTACCTCATTCACTTTCCAAAACCCTAAAAAATAAATATCAGATTTACTATAAATTCCTTGCTGAAAGGCTATTTCTTGTAAGTTCAAACTTTGGTAAATCATCACCGCCGATAAAACTGCTATACCAGCAGGTATCTCGTATGCAATTATTTGTGCGATAGATCTAATAGAACCAAAAAAAGCATACTTGTTATTAGATGCCCAACCAGCCATTAAAATACCTACCACTTCTATAGAAACAATGGCCATAAAATAAAACAAGCCAATATTTATGTTTGAACTTATGTAATCTGGAGAGAATGGGAGTACTGCAAACCCCATAAAAACAGAGGTAAATACAAGTATTGGTGCAATGGTAAATAGTACTTTGTTTGCTGTAGTGGGAATAATGTCTTCTTTTTGAAGTAATTTGATGATATCGGCAAAGGTCTGTAGCAATCCGAATTTACCCGTTTCTACAGGGCCTACGCGATCTTGAATAAGTGCCGACACCTTTCGCTCTGCCCATACACTCATTAATGCGTATATCGCCACAAATGCCAATAATGAAATTGAAATTATATAAAATGCCATTCGGTTTTGTTACACTCAAAAGTACTAAAAATTTGGTAACTCGACGTTCGTAACTGGTATCTTGTAGTTGGGAGCTTGTTACTTGTATTTGGCATTAAATAACCTGATTTTTCAACACCCCATTTAATGGAATTAATGTAAATTAATCACAACCTGGTTATTATTTATTTGATTACAGGTAATTGAATCTTTTACAATGTTCAAATAAATGGAATCTACTTTACCATACAAAAGTTCAAGATTTGTTTGATTACCAAGAACTACTGGAACATTATAATACAAGGACTCACCTGGTGCTAACTTGTCACTTCCGTGAGTAGAACCCATTTCACTTAAAACACTATACGTTAATCCTAGTAAGTTCATAGAATCCGTAACACTTGTATTGTTTATCGTAACTTTTAAATTCGCATTTTGATAAACAGAAATATTTTTAGTGTAAACACTATCTATATTTAGATTGCCGAGAAAATATTGATTAGAATGAAATTCATTTAAGTATCCCGACTTATCTTCTAGTGTCAGTAAAAAATTAATATTGCTTTTATCACTTAGGCTAGTTTTTGCTAGCCTTACCACATAAGTTCCATCTGCATTTGTAATAACTGAGCCTCTATCTATAATTGTGAAAGGAAAATTATTTGTAGTAGTATGAATTTGAATTTTTCGATTTGCTTCTGGGGTATTTGTACTTGCATTCGTTACAACACCATATATCTCAAAACAATCGGAAGTGCAGGTATTTGAAATGGTTTCCTCTTCCTCTTTTTTACAAGATGAAAAGATGATTGCAAACAATAATAAAAAATAAAACAACTTCTTCATAGCTTAAATATATCACAACGGCATACCAGCATATTATCCTCTATTTCCAAAGATTCATCAATTCCAAATGTATCTTTTCCTTAAAGAACAATTTTGTGCTTTTCTCAAAAGAAGGAGTAAAGTCCGAAACATAAAAATGGTGTTCACCACCCTTTTTAGTAGCTAACAATTTCTTTTTACTAAGCTCTTTCTTTACATATTCTGCCACAATTTCTCCCGAATCAAGTATTGTGATATCTCGCTCGTAAAACTCGGAAATTTCCTTTTTAATCAATGGATAATGAGTGCAAGCAAGCACTAATGCATCTACTTTTTTAAGTTTTGTTTTCGATAAATAAGAATTGATAATCGTTTTAGAAATATTGTTATTAAAAAACCCCTCTTCTATCATAGGTGCTAATAATGGAGTTGCCAACGATTCCACATTCAAATCGGATTTCTTTTCTTTTATTTTTCGGGCATACACATTCGATTTAATGGTTGCTTTGGTACCAATAACTCCTATGTTTTTTAGTTTTTTATGAGAGATAATAAAATCTACCGTAGGGTCTATTACATTGATAAGTGGAATCTTTCCTTTTATCATACTATTCAAATCATCGAAACCTAATGAAGATGCCGTATTACAAGCAATTACAATTGCTTTGCAATTCTGTTCTAATAAAAACTGACCTATTTTCAAGGAATAGTATTTAATAGCCTCAGGAGATTTATCTCCATAAGGCATATGGGCTGTATCGCCAAAATAGATTAGCTTTTCGTTAGGCAATAAGGTATGTATGGCATTTGCAACAGTGAGTCCACCAATACCAGAATCGAAAATACCTATGGGTTGTTCAGCTTTACTCATAAAAAAAGTCGCCATTTAATGGCGACTTAAATATAAAGAAATATTAAATTTTATAAGATTATTTTTTACTACCAGATTTTGGAGTATTATTCGCTGGTGTAGATGGAGCTGCTGGTGTATTTGCTGACAAAGAAGCTAATTTCTTTTTAACCATTTCCATCATATCATCAGATGCTTGTCCGTAAATTACACTTCCTGCACTAGTATCAAAAACATAAGCATATCCTTTTTCTTTTGCCATTTCTACAATTACATCTTCTGTTTTCTTTAAAATTGGAGAATATAACTCTTCTTTTTTCTTACTTACAGACTCTTGTGCAGTTTGTTGGAATTCTTGAATTCGTTGTTCTAAATCAGAAATCTCTTTAACCTTAGCATCTTTAATAGGATCTGCCATGGTAGCAGCTTGAGATTGGTATGTTTGGACTTTAGTTTGATATTCATTTGTCATCAATTTCAATTGACTTTCCATTGAAGCAGCAAATTCTTGTAATTTCTTATCTGCTTCTTTAACTTCTGATAAGGACGCTAATAATTCTGCAGAATTAATATGACCAAATTTTGCACCTTGTGCATTCACTCCCACAACTGTAAATAGGGAAACTACGACTAAAATCGCATACTTATATATCTTTCTCATTTGTAAAATTTTGCGGCAATATACACTATTTATTTTTTCTGAGGAGTAGGCTTGGTAGTTTTTTCGACTTTTTCTGCCCCTTTTGCACCAGTATAATCTCCAGGTTTATATCCTAAAGCAACAATTATATCGTTACTCTTATCAAGTTTAGCGCTTGTATACAACATGGTTGCATCTCCAGATTTATCGAAAATAACACCATAAGAGTATTGTTCGGCATATTTGTTTACAGCTTCAAAAACTTTATCCTGAATTGGTTTAATTAGTTCTTCTCTCTTTTTATACAATTCACCTTGAAATCCGAACTTTTGTTTTTGATATTCCTTCACTTGTTTTTCTTTATCTACGATCTCCTGTTCTCTCTTTGCCTTCACCTCATCCGATAATAAAACCTGCTCTGCTTGATAAGATTTATACATCTTTTCTATCGCTGCATATCGTGCATCAATTTCTTTTTGCCATTCGGCAGAAATATCATCTAATTGTGTTTGAGCAGACTTATATTCAGGAATGTGTTTTAAAATATATTCTGTATCAACAAAACAAAACTTAGTTTGTGCATTTGCAATGGTTCCTACGATTGCGAACGCTATTATTAAAAGAATTCTTTTCATTGTAAGTATTGTATTAGGTACTTTGTATTATGTATTATGTTAATTCTAATATCTCAATTCTCAATACTGTAAACTAGAATTGTTGTCCTATAGAAAAGTGAAACTGTCCACCGCCAGCACCTGGATTTCCAGGAATTTGATCGAAGCCATAACCATAATCTAACCCTAATAGACCAAATATTGGTAAGTATATTCTAACACCCGCTCCTACTGAACGCTTCATATTGTTATATGGATTAAAGTTCTTAAAAGTAGCGTAGGTATTACCTGCTTCTGCAAAAACTAACCCGAATATCGTTGCCGACTGATTCATGGTTATAGGATGCCTAAACTCTATTGTAAACTTATTATAAATTGGTGCTCCTAAAGACCCCGTTGAAGCATCTGGGACAATTGAATTATTCTGATACCCTCTTAATCCAACAATCTCAGAACCTTTCAAGTAATCAAATCCTGCCAATCCATCACCACCAAGCTTAAATCGTTCAAAAGGTGAAACGCCAATATCATTATTATAGTATCCTAAAAATCCGAATTGTGCTTTTGTATTTAACACTAAATCTCCAGCTAATCTTGTAAAGAAAGATGCATCAAATTTCCATTTATGATATTCTATATATTCGTATTTCACTTCATTTGAAGCAGTGGTATAATCCGTTTTACTAAATAGCGAGAATGGTGGCGTAAGTTGTAATGTTAACGAAATATTTGATCCAGAACGGGGATAAATAGGTTGATCTGTAGAGTTTCTCGAAATAACGTTCGTTAAACTTATATTGTGTGATTTTCCTTTTACAAATAAGAAACCAGCATAATTATTTAAATCGTATTGTTGGTAGCTAATCGAATTGTTTAAAACAAAATAATCATCTGGTTTTTTCAATCGTTTACCTAAACTTACTGATACTCCATTAATTTCTATTGATTGACGAGCAGCATTTCCTTTTTCATAACCATTGGACTGGGTTGTTCTGAATATAGATGCAGTAAAATAATTAGGTTTTTTGCCACCTAACCACGGTTCCGAAAACGATAAACTATACGATTGATAATACAAACCATTAGTTTGTGCACGAATACTTAATTTCTGTCCATCTCCAGTTGGTAAAGGGTCGAATTTCCCTTTCAAAGCATTTTTCATGGATAAGTTAGTTAAACTTAAACCAAGTGTACCCACAGCCCTACCTCCACCAAAACCACCAGATAATTCTATCTGATCCGATGGTCTTTCCATAACGGTATATTCAATATCTACAGTCCCTTTTACTGGATCTGGCTTTGGATTTACACCAATTTTTTCTGGGTCAAAATAACCTAATTGAGATAATTCTCTGTTAGTTCTAATAATTTCTGAACGTGAAAATTTTTGACCCGGTTTAGTTCGAATTTCTCTTAAAATTACTTTATCATTTGTCTTCTCATTTCCTCTTACCGTTACCCTATCTATAGTTGCTTGAGGTCCTTCACGCAATACTAAATCTAAATCGATGGTGTCGTTATATACTTGTTTTTCTTGTTGGTCTATATTGAAGAACAAATACCCATCATCTAAATACAATGAACCAATATCTCTACCACTTGGGTTCATTTCTAATCTGGTTTGCAATACCTTTTTATTGTATATATCTCCTTTATTAATGGCCAAAATACCGTTTAATGTTTCGGTGCTATATTTAGTATTTCCATAGAAATTAATATTTCCAAAATAATACTTTGGACCTTCATAAATTTCGATATCAATTACTAATGATTTTTTATTTAAATCGTAAACTGTATCTCTTACAATTTTAGCATCTCTATATCCAAGATCATTGTAATGCTCAATTACCAAAGCTTTATCATCTGTATATTCTTTTTCTTGAAACTTAGAACTATTGAAAATCTTGTACCAACCTTTTTCCTTCGTCTCTTTCATCATTTTCTTTATTTTTTTTGCTGAAAGACTTTTATTCCCTGTAATATTAATTTGTTGGATTTTTACTTTTTTGTTTTTATCGATTTTTATTTTCAACATAACAGAATTAGCCATTATGGAATCTTTTGATTCTATAATATCAATCTTTGCATTTAAATATCCTTTCTCGAAATAGTATTTTTCAATATTATTTTTGGTGTTATTAATGAGGTTATCATTCACAACTTTTCCAGATACCAACTTTATTCTCTCCCGAATATCATCTGCTTCAGATTTCTTAATACCAGCAAAACTAAATCTAGAAAGTCTAGGACGTTCTGTTAAAGCAATATCAAAAAATATTAAATCACCATCTATTTTAGAAACGTTTATTTGAATATCATCAAACAACCCTTGTATCCAAAGTTTTTTAATAGCCCCAGATATTTTATCTCCAGGAACTTGAATCTTATCTCCTACCTCTAATCCTGTAAGTTTAATAAGGGCATAATTATCTAAAAACTTAATTCCAGAAACGGTTATACCACCAATTTCATATTGTTTAGGTTTATTGTAATCCAATGTAAACTCATCTTCGTTACCAATTGCAATTTGACTCCATGCATTATGTTGAGATACGAGTAATAATACTATTGCAAAAATTAATTTTTTCATGCTCATGTTTAGCCCTTTACTTGTTCACTTGTTTTACCGAAACGACGTTCTCTCGACTGATAGTCAACTATCGCATCGTATAAATCTTCCTTCCTGAAATCAGGCCATAATTTATCTGTAAAATAAAATTCAGCGTATGCAATTTGCCATAATAAGAAATTGCTTATACGATGTTCTCCACTTGTACGTATTAATAATTCTGGGTCAGGAATGCCTGCTGTTGTTAAATATTTATCTAATGTACTGTCTGTAATATCCGAAGCATCCAGTGTCCCTTCCTTAACTTCGTTGGTAATTTTCTTTATCGCTTGGGTAATTTCCCACTTCGACGAATAGCTTAACGCTAAATGAAGTGTCATTCTTGTATTGCCCTTCGTTTTTTCTATCGCTTCCTTTAATTCTCTATAACAACTAGATGGTAAAGATTCCAAATCGCCGATTGCGTTTAATCTTATATTGTTCTCCATTAATGTTTTAGTTTCCTTATTAATGGTAGAAACTAAGAGTTCCATTAATGCATTTACCTCAAATTTAGGTCTATTCCAGTTTTCTGTAGAAAATGCATATAGAGTTAGGTGTTTAATCCCTATTTCTGCGGCACTTTCAACAGCATCGCGCACAGCCTTTACACCATTTTGATGACCGAAAATTCGCAATTTACCCTTCTCCTTTGCCCATCTTCCATTGCCATCCATAATTATGGCTATGTGTTGAGGTAAATTCTCCTTATTTATGTTCTTCTCTTGACTCATCTATAATTGCTAATTTTTGGACATTTAATAGGTGTTAAAGTATATGTTACGGTAACACCTGCAAACATATAAAAATCTCGTCTACTGGCGTCACCTCTTTGCGTATAAGCCTCACCTAAATTTATACCATTGTTAATTTCTCCCGATCGATCTGATAAATCTGCAGCCAATTGTCCATTTTCATTGGCCAAAACTGTTTTATCAACATAAACAGTACTTATATCATCTAAATAATCTGTAAATGTATTTCGATATCCTAATTCTAATCCTAAGTTAAAATTATCTACAAAATTATATTTGAATCCAATTCCAAAGGGAATAGCCATCGTTATATTACTGTATTTTGCAGATTTATTTAAAGATGTACCTTGACCTTCAGTTCCTAACTCTCTCAATTTATAGGTATTACCATTAAATTCTGTTGTTGGTTCAAACATTAAACCTGCAATACCAACAAAGATGTACGGTGTAAATCTCTCTTTCCCAGAACCGGGAGTAAAGGGGAAAAAATAATATTCGTAATTTAAGGCAAGTTCAGTGATATTACTTTTGAAATTTAAATTTCTAGCTTTTTCAAAGCGTTGAGTCGAATTTGCATCATCACCTTGTATTATACCTTGCGTAAACGATAATTTCAACCCGCTAAATGGAGTAAACGCGTATCTAACATTTAAGGAAGCGGCAGGATTCGTAATTTTAAGTGGATTGTGTCTGTTTAATTCGCCCATATACCCCATTCCACCTACATTAAAGCCAAATTCCCATTCCTGAGCCATCAGACTTTGTGTAGATAATAATAGAAATAAAACGATTAATCTTCCGATGATTCGCATTGAATATGTTAAAAAGCTGCGCTAAAATAAGGAAATAGATTAATTTCTGGTATCCAAGCCCCACATTAGCTTGTTTCTTAACGTACCTAAATAATTTTCAGTACTTAGTCTAATCAAATTTAATTGAAAAGATTCTTTACGAACTGCTAGTTGGGTATGGGTATCCAGGGTTTCTGTACGAGAATCTAAGGTCGCAAGGTAGTGTGCGCTTCGGCCTTCTACCTCAAATGTAATAACTTGGTTATCTGAAATAATTATTGGACGAACATTTAAATTATGAGGTGAAATTGGTGTTATTACAAAATTTTCTGAGTTGGGAAATATAATTGGCCCCCCACAGCTAAGTGAATAACCAGTGGATCCTGTTGGAGTTGCTAATATTAATCCGTCAGCCCAATAAGAATTTAAAAATTCTCCATTCAAATAAGCGTGTATTATAATCATCGAAGAAGTATCCTTTTTATGGATAGTTACTTCATTTAAACCATAATTAACTCCGCCAAACAATTCCTTATCAGACTCTACCCGAATTAATGCCCTTTTTTCTATGGTGAAGTGCCCACGCATAAGACTATCTACTGCTGTTTTGATTTCTTGTTTAGCAATACTTGCCAAAAAGCCCAAACGCCCCATATTAATACCAATTATGGGTATACCAGAATCTCTAACAAATGTTACAGTATCAAGCATAGTACCATCTCCCCCTACACTAATCATATATTTAATATTTTGTCCTAGTAATTCGTCGTATCTGCTAAATACCCCAATATTTGATGGAAGTTTTACACGTGGAACTAAATAAGCATGAAATGCAGAATAAAAAACCATTTCAACTTGATTTTCACTCAAACAATCAATTAATTGTTGCACATAAACAATGGCAGTATCATTAAATTTACGGCCATATATTGCTATTTTCATGCTATTAAATATTTAGGTATTTCATAAATGAATCAAATCGATCCATGGTATCATCATTACCAGTTTTTTGTTGATAGAAGCTGTGCGCAACGTAGTTAAACCGTTGAAATGTTTGTACAATTCCACTAACATCCTCTTTATCAATTTTTAAAGTTACTTCAATTTTAGTTGAATCGCTAGTAGAGTTAATGTATGAGCTTAAAATATGTGCATCATTGGATTCTACGATTCTGGCGATCTCTGATAAGGAGTAATTTCTCTGCCCAATTTCTAAGACTATTATAGAGCCAGGGCTTGTTAATGATGTTATTTCTGAAAAATAATTCAGCATTGAATTAATGGAAATCAACCCAATATAATTTTCTTTATCATCCAAAACAGGAACTACGGTTAATTTATGTGCCGACATTAATTTCATGGCATCATAAATATGTTGCCAACCGTGAATAAACGTGTGAGCTAAGCTTAAATTCAATGTGCCAATTTCATCTTCGGAATTATTCATTTCAATGATTTCATCTTCAGAAATCAATCCCAAAAACTGAGTATTATTAACAATTGGCAAATGAGAAACTTTAAAATCATTCATCAATAACAAAGCCCTGTCTCCCGAGTCGGAAGTTTTCAATGGAGGGATAAGATCATTAATGAGTTCTGCGCTTAACATAGTATAGTTGTTTAATTCTAAACAACATTATGATTTATATAGTTTATTTAAGAATTTTTCTAATATCTCGTTGAATTCTTCTGGTCGCTCCATCATAGCAGCATGGCCACATTTATCAATGTAAGTAAGCTCAGAATTAGGAAATAAACTATGAAACTCTTCCGCTGCCTCTGGAGGTGTAATAGTATCGTTCTTTCCCCAGATTAAGGATACAGGAATAGTAATTTTCGGGATTTCTTTTCTAAGATTATGTCTTATTGCAGATTTAGCCATAGAAAGTATCCTAAGTATTTTACTTCTATTATTTACAATTTCAAAAACCTCATCCACTAATTCCTTAGAAGCGGTTTTAGGATCGTAAAATGTATATTCAACTCGTTCTCGTATATAATTGTAATCTTCTCTTCTAGGATAAGTCCCCCCCATTCCTTCTTCATATAATCCTGAGCTTCCTGTAAGCATCATAGAATGAATTTTTTCTGGGTGACTAAGCGTGTACACTAGGGCAACGTGTCCTCCAAGTGAATTGCCTAATAAAGTAACTTTATCGTAGTTCTTGTATTCAACAAACTTATGAATGAATTTTGCAAGAGCATCCACATTCGCTCCTAAAAGAGGCAAATCATAAATCGGCATTAAGGGAATAACAACTTTGTAATTTGGAGAGAATTTGGCACAAACATACTCCCAATTGCTTAATGCTCCGAAGAGCCCATGCAAAAGTAAAAGTACTGGACCTTCTCCTTCTTCCACAAAACTAAATCCGCTATCTTTCTTTACAGTCAAACCCATGATTTGATTCTTATTTCTGCTAAAATATAAAATTTAGAATGCAGTTTTCAACAAAATGTAGTAAAATCGTTAATTAACTGAAAATGAGATAACCAATTTCTTATTATTAAGGGGCCATTTTTACTTAAAATAGATTCTGGATGAAATTGGACAGCCCAAATGGGCAACTCGTTATGAGCAATCGCCATAATCTCCTCGTCTTCTGATTTAGCAGTAATAGCAAATTCTAAAGGGTTGTTTTTGAGAATCAGAGAATGATAACGCATCATTTCTTCTTCATCCTGAACTCCTTCGAACATTATATGGTTATTATGGAAAATTTTAGACGTTTTCCCGTGCATAGGATGTTTTGCATAATCCAATGTTGCACCCGAATGTAACCCTAATGCCTGCATACCCAAACAAACTCCAAAAATTGGAATTTTATTAAAATAATGATTTATAAGTGGCATCAATATTCCAGAATTCTCCGGCCTACCCGGGCCTGGAGAAATTATTATTCCTTGGGGATTTAATAAAATGATTTCCGATAACGTTAATTCATTATTACGTACCACCTTCACTTCTACATTAAGTTGCTTAACTAAATCTAGAAGATTATAGGTAAATGAATCGTAATTATCGAAAAGTAGTATCACTTAATTAGAGAGTACTTGCTTAACCATTTCAGAAATAGATTTCCCATCCGATTTACCAGCCAGCAATTTGTTTGCTGCACCAATAACTTTTCCCATTTCTTTTGGATCCGAAACACCTAATTCCGCTACAATTTTTTCAATTGCAGAGCGCAACTCTTCAGATGAAAGTTGTTTTGGCATAAATTCTTCCAGAACCACTAATTCATCTTCTTCAATTTTTGCAAGATCCGCTCGATTTTGTTGCTTATATATTTCAATAGAATCCTTACGCTGTTTAATTTGTTTTTGCACAGCTTTTAATTCTGCTTCTTCTGTTAATTCTTCGTTAACACCTTTCTCCGTTTTAGCTAATAATAGTGCCGCTTTTATAGCACGTAACCCACGTAAACGTGCTTCTTGTTTAGCTAACATCGCCGATTTAATTTCAGCATCAATTTTTGTAATTAAACTCATATTCTTTTCTTTTTTTCGACCCTAAAAATTCTAGTCGATATTGTTTCTTTTTTATCGACGCGATAAAACGCGTCTTTATCGTTTAGCTCGACGTGGCGTATGATCGACGTAGACGTCGATCTCAGCAACTCTCACTACCCATTACTCATTACTCATTACTCACTACCCATTACTCATTACTCACTACTCATTACTCACTACCCTATTTATAATCGTTGCACTTGCTTGCGCTGTCGGCATTACAAGTATATCGTTTACGTTTACATGTGCAGGTCTGCTTGCACAAAAGAAAATCACTTCAGCTACATCTTCGGGATGTAGAGGTTCAAATCCTTTATAAACATTATTTGCTCTATCTATATCTCCTTTAAAACGCACAATAGAAAATTCTGTTTCAACAGCACCCGGATGGATGGCAGTAACTTTAATTCCATGTGTTAATAAATCCATTCGCATCGACTTACTTAATGAATCTACTGCTGCCTTTGTTGCACAATAAACATTACCATTTGGATAACTTTCTTTTCCGGCAATGGAACCTAGGTTAATTATATGTCCACTTTTATTTTCAATCATACTTTTAGATACAATTTTAGAAACATATAATAATCCCTTCACGTTTGTATCAATCATAGTTTCCCAATCGTCTGTGTTTCCACTCTGCAAAGGTTCTAGCCCTAAGGAAAGGCCAGCATTATTCAATAATATATCGATTTTCCCCCATTCAGTTGGTAATGAATTGATGGCATTTTCAACTTCTATTTTATTTCGAACATCAAAAACTAATGTATGTACTTCCGCTTGATATTCCTTTTCTAATACTGTTTTCAAATGTTCAATTCGATCTTTTCTTCGAGCTGTAATAATCAATCTGAAATTATTTTTTGCGAAAATATGAGCACATGCTTCACCAATACCAGCGCTTGCTCCTGTAATTAAAATTGTTTTTTTTAAACTCATTTTTATTCGAAATAAAACGTCATGCAAATAACTCTCGAAAACAATTGGTCTAGTGGTCTAGAATATAAATGCCCTTCTTTTTTGAGCATATTTTTGGTACCGTAAGAAAATTTAAACTCTGGAGTAAATTTAAAATATTGATAATAAAGATCCCATCCAAACCCCCATTCGTATGACAGGTCAAAGTTTTGCAATTTAACCTTACGAGTGGACTCATCAAAAATATCTTCTCCTTTTTCTATTTTCTTCTGAGAAATAATATCATAAGAGCCTTTCATACCACCCAACACAAAAAAGCCAACATTCCTATGTCTAATACTTCTTAATTTAAAATCAAGCGGAATTTCAATATAGGTAGATTCAATACTTCGAATAGAATTCTTTGTAGCATCAGCAAATTTATATTCTATTTGACGATCTACAAATCCTAAATTTGGTGTAAACCTCAAATCTACATACTTCCACAATAATACATTAGATACTATACCAATATTAAATCCTGGGCCTGAAATTGGAGTGGCCTGAAAAAGGGTGTCTGTAGTATAATATTGTTCCTTTTGAAATACTTTTAAGTTGCTACTGTTAAATCCCACCAAAAATCCAAATCGCAACTTTTGACGATCGTATGATGGTAAATTAATTTGTGCTTTTAAATTAGAAAAGACAAACAAACACAATAACGATATGAAAATACCTTTTCTCACTATTTTACACCAGTATAAATGCTACAAATTCCAAAACCTAACACAATACATTTTGTAGTGTTAAATCCAGCTTCTTTCATTCTCAATAAAAAATTATCCCCATCTGGAAATGCTTTTACAGACTCGGGTAGATAAGTATATGCTTTGGCATCGTTAGAAAATAATTTCCCAAACAATGGCAATATTTGAAATGAGTAAAAATTATAGAATTGCTTAATCGGAAATTTCTTAGGGTTCGAAAATTCAAGGACCACTAATTTGCCACCTGTTTTCAAAACACGATTAATGTCTTTTAATCCTTTATCTAGATTCTCGAAATTTCTCACACCAAAGCTAACGATAGTTGCATCGAATGTATTATCATCAAACAAAAGTTTTTCTGAATCGCCTAAACGCACTTCAAATCTATCAGACTCATTTTTTTTGATGATTTTTTCTTGTGCAATGGCTAACATTCCTGATGAAATATCAACCCCAATAATTTTATCAGGATTTAGGCTCAACGCCTCAAAAGCAAAGTCTCCTGTGCCTGTAGCAACATCTAAAATAAGTTTAGGCTTCAAATCCTTTAGCTCTTTAATTGCTTTTTTACGCCAAATAATATCAATACCTAACGAAAGGAAATGGTTTAAAAAATCGTAGGTTTTGGCTATATTATTGAACATGCTCGCAACCTGCTCTTTTTTAGAATCGTTTTGATTATATGGTTTTACATTTGTTCCCATGGGTGGCGAAGTTAATAAATCTAATTGTTAATGCCGATATTTGCCTAAAACTCTAAAAAATGAACATACTACTTTTACATGGAGCAATTGGGTCTAAAACCCAAATGCAGGAATTAAACACACTATTATCCACAAATCATCAAGTATTTTCGTATGATTTCCCTGGTCATGGCGATCATCCAGAATTGGAACAAGATTTCAGCATTGAAGTTTTCGAAAATTGGGTTTCTGATGAAATAAAAAACATTGAGGGTGATATTGCTATTTTGGGATATAGCCTTGGAGGGTATGTAGGCTTGAGACTAGCGTTGAAATTCCCCGAAAGAATAAAAGCTGTTATGACGTTTGGAACGATATTCGATTGGCATCCAATTCAGGCAGAAAAACAGATATCGATGATTAACCCCGAAAAAATTAAGGAAAAGGTTCCTGCTTTTGCAAACATTTTGGTTAATGCACACGGAGACAAATGGATGAAGGTATTAAAACAAACACATAAACTACTAGAAAAACTAGGAGAAAAACCTTTGTTAACGGATGGTGATTTTAAAGAAATAAAAGCGAAATGTTTACTAACCGTTGGAGACAGAGATGCATTAGTAAGTATTCAAGAAAGTAATTATGCTTATAAATTAATTCCAAATGCAAGCTTTTCTGTTTATCCAAACACTGGTCACCCAATAGAGAAAGCTCCTTTTGATAAAATAAAAAAAGACTTCTTGGATTTACTAGCTAACGCATAGTAAACAAGAAGTCTTTTAATAATATTAATACTACTACTTAGTTAATTTTTACAATTCTCTTGGTAGTAGTTTTTTTATCTGATTGTATTTTTAAGAAATAAACACCATTACTATTAGTGCTTAAATCTATTTTACAATTTAAGGTAGTTTTAGTTTTATTGATCTTTTCAGAGTAAACTACTCTTCCAATTTCATCTACAACCACCACACTTGTTTCACCTACATAATCATCTTGTAATTCAACATTGAATACATCCGCCGATGGATTCGGGAATATATCAATTGAACTAAATGCAGTATTTTGATTAATTCCAGTAGTAAACACAAGTTCCAATACATTAGAATAGTTTGAAAAACCAACTGCGTTTGCAGCTCTAACTCTATAGTAATAGGTAGTTCCATCAACTAAGTTAGGAGAAACAAAAATAGTAGTATTTGAACCTAAATTTGTTGATATCTCTTGGAAAGTAGAATCGTTTCCGGTAGATCTTTCTACTCTAAATCCTGTTTCATTAGTAGCATTATCTGTCCACTTTAAAGTAGCACTAGTTGTTGTTTGTGAAAGCTTTATTAGGTTTGATGGTGCAGCTGGTAAGCTTGCAGTAGTAAAGCTAACACGTGTAGAAACCGGACCATTACCACAATTATTTAAACCATTTATTTTAGCATATAATTTGGTGCCAAAAGGTAATCCTAGAGGAATCCAGCTAGTACTTCCATTTCCAACAATTACTGTATCGAAAACCAAACTCACAAAATCAGAGTCGCTTGAAACTACGATATGATAAGAAGTTGAATTAGCCACAGTGCCCCATGTAAATGGCGTATTTGGATTTACATTTATCTGACCATTTGCAGGTGTGGTAAATGCAGGAGTAGCCACTACAGGAGATAAAATCACAAAAGATGCAGCGGCATTTCTTACCGTTACACCAGAAGTGCCCACCATAGTAAAGTTTTTAGTCCCAGCGGTTAAACCAGTAGTTGAAACCTTTGCAACAATTGTTACACCTGGAACAGCAGAAGGTTGACTATAGCTAATAGTAGCACCAGCAGGTAGTCCAGTAGCAGAAATTGTAATTGGATCTGTGAATCCTAAAATTGGATTAAATGTAACATTGAAAATAGATGTATCTGAAGCACAAACTCCAGAAGGCTCAGTATTTACTGCAGCAACAGAAAAATCAGGTGCTGTTGGAGCAACTATTTTTAAGGCTGCGTTATTTATATCAAAGAAAATATTTCCAATTGATTCTATTTTAATTCTGCAAGTATTAGAGATATTATTAGGAATAATAATAGGTTCACTTCCATCATTCGCTGTACTATCTTTTAATATAATAGGGAATGTTAAGCCAGCATCTGTAGATAGTAATATTCTAACCATAGAGCAATTTACTGGAGCAGCATTAGTATTTGCTACATTCCAAGTAATGGTTTCTGTAGATCCAACAAATACAGTTGCAATTGTATTGTAAGTTGATAAATTAAATGGACCAGCAGCTGCAGATACAGTAACAGTCATTTCCGCTTTTCCAGTTGCACCTGCCATTGTTTTATTATCTCTCGCCACTAATCTGAATTTCATACTTCTAGCATAACTAGGTAGTCTCTCTCCTTTTACTTGAGTATTTGATAATATGTCGCTAAGTTTAGGAAACATTCTTACTGGTGTTTGCGTTGGAGGAAAAAATCTGAACAAAGGAGCATTTCCGGTAGCAGAATTTGGAGCACCACCTGTTCCCAAATCCATTTCTTCCCAACTATATGTTAGTTCGTCATTTTCTGGATCCACAGCAGAACCAGTTAATTTAAATGGTGTACTAATTGGAATAGTAAAATTTGAACCAGCACTAACTACTGGTGGGTTATTTCCCGTAACTGTTTTTACTGGACAACTATTACCAGATCCAGAATTAATAAATGCATTAATTTCATCTAAACTAATAGCATGAAAATATGGGTCTGAATGCAAAGCAATATCGTCTGCACCGCAAATTCCAGCATATGCCATTATAGTTGTTCCGCTACCTGGCTCATATGCAGTTGTTCCATTTCTATTTCCACCTCCACAAGATCCTGTAACAGAATTAAAAGTATGGTTTCCTGCAAATTGATGTCCCATTTCATGAGCCACATAATCAATATCAAATGCATCAGCAACTGGAGAAGGAGAACCTGTAACGCCTTGCGCTTTAGTACTAGTACAAACAACACCAAGCCCGGCAATACCACCACCACCAGTACTAAATACGTGTCCGATATCATAATTTGCAGAACCAATTCTTGCATTACATGCTGTTTGATTTTGACCTAACATAGCAGCTCCATCACTGTTTGTGTATGGCGAATTGGTTAAATAAATTAATGTATCTGTTTTAGCAACCAAGTTCATATGTACAGCCACTTCGGTTTCATAAACACCATTTACCCTATTCATAGAAATCACCATTTTTGCTAAGGTCTGCTCTTTAGTAGGACTAGGAAGCCCTGTTGCTGCCTTTGCATATTCAGGTGTACATGCTAATGCTAAACGATAAGTTCTTAATTGCACTGCAACAGAAGACCCTTTATTTGAATAGTAATTAGTTAATCTTTCTTGAGTTTCTGCTGTAAATTGATCGTCGGCTATTGTACTACAGTTAAATGTGTTTGCCCAAGAAGGTAAATCTTTTCTATAAAAACTCATGTATTCCGAAGTAGTAAAATTCGACATCGGGTTGATAAAATACCTTCCTTCGTTAGATAATACCATTGCATGAAAACCATAAGGTCCAATATCAACCTTAATAGTATTTCGTGGATTCTGAATACTTACACCAGTATAGGTTTTAATGCTAGAATATTTTGCAGCCAACTCTTCTTCCATCATTGGAGTTTCAATCATTTGGAAAGTTTCAAATGAACCGTAAGGCATAGGTATTTCTATGTTTACTGGAATCATTTTTTTCGAATTGAAAAAATCTGATTTTGGTGCAGTTAAAAGTGTTGATTTTAACACTTCGTAATTTAAGCTTAAGGCTCTGTACTTTTCAGGATAAACTTTATTTCCTACTACAGATTTTACTGCAACAGAGGTTGGAATATCATTCCAATAGTTACGACTTGCATGCGATTGAAAAGCAATCCCTACAAGAATAGCTCCTATGAAAGCTGTTTTTTTGATGTATTTGTTAAACATGTTATTAAATTATAATCTGCTAATATATGGGATTTTAACCTCTACAAGCAATAATCGTGACAAAAAAAAGAAGCCTTTATACAAAGGCCTCTTTTCAATCAAATATTTCAATAATCGCTAAAATTATAGCAATTTATTCTAGTACGCTTCCTTCTCTAATGGGGCAGTGTATTTAAATTCATACATTTTAACGAAAGCCTTGCCTAGTCGAGTTGCTAAGTTTGGCTCATAGGCTGCTCCTTTATCAAAAGCAATTATGGTGTTAAACTGAACTATATTTTGTTTTTTCATTAAACTAGTAGGCGCATACAATAAATCAAATGGTTTTTGCAACGTTTGTGGGAAAAGCAGTACCCTTTTGGTACTTTCTACAGTATTAGTCCTTTTTACATCTATTAATGTAAAATTAATGGTAATACTTTGCAGTTGGTCCTTGTAACAAGAAGACGTTGGCTCCGACTTTAAATGCAAAATCAGTTGATC
>CALRIM020000026.1:0-24398 GCA_943360385.1 Rhizobium sp. Q54
CATATGCCGTATATGGATGGGTTAGAAACAATAAAAAAAATAAGAGAAAATTTTGAAGTAAAAGAGGAATTACAGCCGATAATTCTATTATACAGTTCGTCTGATGATGAGAAAATAATAAAAGCTTGTGAAGAATACAAGGTTAACTATAGATTAGTAAAACCTATTAAAATGAATGATTTATTTAATGCATTTAATCATCTATCCAAAAAAGGGGACGTAAAAGACAACAAACTCTATTCAGAAGAAATTACTAGTACGAACTCATCAAAAATTTTAATTGCTGAAGACAATGGCGTAAATATGCTATTATCTAAAACCTTAATAAAAAAATGCATGCCAAATGCTATACTATTAGAAGCTAAAGATGGAATACAAGCATTAGAATTATTCATTGAAGAGCAACCATCCTTAATATTTATGGACATACAAATGCCAAATATGAATGGATATGAAGCATCCAGAAAAATTAGAAAAATAGAAAAAGATATTCATGTCCCAATTATTGCACTAACCGCAGGTAATGTAAAAGGCGAAAGAGAAAAATGCTTGGAAAATGGAATGGACGATTTTATTGTAAAGCCAATAACCCTTGCTACCATTTCAGAGAGTATTACTAAATGGATAAACAGAGAAACTCATTCAAAAGAAAATTCTGATAAATTGGAATCAAATAAACACTTCAGTATGTCTAGCATAAGGAGGTTGTTTGATGATGATGAAACAATGGTAAATGAATTAATAGTTCAATTAAATGTAGAACTAGAGCAGTTAAAAGAAGCGTTAATTCAACAATTAAAAGGTATAGATAAAAAGGCATACAAATCTATTGGACATAAGCTATATGGCATGAGTGCAACCATAGGGATGGATATTATTTCGCAAATGAGTAAAGAGTTGGAAACTTCTAAATTAACTGATTTGGAAGCAATGACAAAAATAGAATTATTAATCAATGAAATTGATTTAGTATTAGGGTTAATCTAAGCTGCTTGAACAGTAAAACAAATTACACTTCCTTCATTCATTATACTTTCCGCCCAAATTTGACCATTATTTGCTTCTACAAATTCCTTACATAAAAGTAAACCTAATCCACTACCTTTTTCTTGTTCTGTGCCATAATTCACTTTAGGCTTCACTCCAAATAACGAACTAAGCGTATCCTTATTCATTCCAACACCTTCATCGGTAATAGAAATTCTCAACATTTTCTTATCTACTGCAACTGCATTAATAATTATATTCGAATGATGATTAGAAAACTTAATGGCATTCGACAATAAGTTTCTGATGATAAAATCAAATTGATCTGGATCTGAAAATGCTTTGATGGTATTATTGAAATCAATGTTTACATTTAATCCCTTTTGCTTAATATTTACGTCAAACAAATCTATATTTTTCTGAACTGCATCACTTACAAAAAACTCCTCAGGATATGTTTTTACACCACGAATTTGTGCTTGCCCCCATTTCAAAATATTTTCTAAGGTTACTAATGATAATTGAGTTTGTTTCTTCAAAACATCTAACAACATGTGTTTTTCGTCTTTAGATAATTCATCACTATCTAATTCTAATACTAAAGACAAAACGTTATTTATTGGCGATTTTAAATCGTGAGCTATAATAGATAATAGTTTATCTCTAACATGAACAGAGTGTGTTAGTGCGTTATTAAGCTTTTTCCTCCTATAAGAAGATACAGCTACCACTCCAAGTATTAATAACGTTCCTGCAATTACTATAATTGCAATTGTTTTCTGAGATTGTTGTTTTTGAGCTTGGAGTTCTAATTCCTTTACCTCTGCTTTCGATTTTTCTAATTCGAAATTCGATTGAATTAACTCAATCTGATTTTTACTATCAACACTTAATAAGGTATCGTTGTATTTATGAAATAATTCTAATGCTTCGAAGGCACCTTCAAAATCTTTTGCATTTCGTTTAGAAACATATAATGATTGATAAATCTCTAGAAGCAAATAACGTTGATTTATTTTTTTGCATATTTCTATTGCTTCTTCCATATACTTAATCGCTAGCTTTGGATTAGTATCCTCATATAATAAAGCAATGTTAAATAGTACTCTTGCCTCCTCTTCTGGAATTTTTTGTTCACGAGTTATTACCAAAGATTCATTGTAAAATTGAAGAGCTTTTTCTGGTTGACCTAAATTCGAATAACAATTTGCGAGATTAGTTCTTAAGGTAGCGCTTAGTGCCGGATTTATTATATGTTTGGAGATTTCATAACTTCGTTCAAAAAAATACAATGCACGTTTAAAATCAGATTTCAACGCTGCAATATTTGCCATGTTATTTAAAACATTACAATATTGTACAGTGCCAGTATCTTTAATCATCGATAAACCTTTCAATAGATACATTTCAGCTTTATCGTAATTTTCCATATGCGTATTTACTACTCCTAAAGAAGTATAACTTTGGATTACTCCTTGATGGTTTTTTATACGCTCATTAATGGTTAATGATCTTAAGAAATAGGAAGTAGCTTGTTTGTAATTTGCTTGTTTTGCCTCCACAACTCCCAATGAATTATAAACAGATGCTATTCCTTTATAAAAATCAATATGATAAAAAAGTTCTAATGCTTTTAATAAAACGGTCCTTGCTGCTTCCAATTCACCGTGCCCCTCTTTAATTTTACCCTCACACACAAACAATACCCCCAAAGCCCTGGTTTTATATTTGCTATCATTCAATTTTGAAAAATAGTTATTCCCTTCCTTTAAGAAATAATAAGCAGAATCAACATTATAAAAATTGTACCCCGTTATTAAACGCTCGTAGATATCAAGTCTTGCAGAATCATCTAGGGTTTTAGATTTTAAATCAATTCTAGCATTGTATATAATTTCTTGTTGAGCATTGGCAACGGTAAAGCATGCCGATAGCAGTAAAAGGAGTATGTACTTTAGCATAGGTAACTTGCGTTGTTAATCTAGAGGTAATTTATAAAAAATACATCAGAAGTAGACTATAAAACAATAAAAATTAGCTTGCTCAATCTCAAGCATTTACCTAATCCATCCAATAAGCATCCCCATAACTACAAAAAATCTCCTCCCCTTCCTTGATGGTCCTACTTGCAACTATACAAGGTTTATCCTTTTCATTTAGTGTGATATAAGAATTGTTTTTGAATTTAGATTTCGAAGTGCCATTAGCATCATTTGCATATTTAGCAAAACAATTAGTATTCATTGAATCCATTACTCCTCCATTTACCAAGTTAATAAAATAAGCATGCTTATTTTCGCTTTTTCTATTTTCAATCTCCTTTCTGCTTAAAATTTCACCCTTAAAAACTGAGATGATCTCATCCTTGTAAATTTTAATGGCTGTATACAATCCATTTCCAGCATTAACTATTTGAGATGAATCTACATACAAATAATCCTCTTCTGGGGCGTCTATGGTGGTAGTGGGGAGGTTATTGTACACTTATATAGATATGAGATGTTAGATATGAGATTATAATACAAATTAAAACAATAAATTGAACTATTAGGCATATTTCTAGTTAACTTTAGATATGAAAAATAATATCATTTTCTCTATCATACTTACGGTATTGATATTGGCAAGTTCTAATATGAGTTATGCTCAAGATTCTTCATCAAATAAAACTATTAAAAAATTTAAATACGGTATTGGTGGAGGTGCAGGATTTGCAACAGGATATGGATTGTCATTTAGGTACATTCCAAAGAAATTTGGCGCTCAATTGAATTTTGCTCCATACATAGATAATACAACTTCAACATATAGTGTTGGAGCAACTTTTCTATATAAACTAAATGAGAACAACACAACAAATGTTTATGTATACCAAGGGAATCATTTTTATTACAACTCTCAAATATTAGAAGAGTACGATCCTACAAACCCGAGTGTTCCGATTAAAGTACGCAGTACAGATTCTTATGTAAATAATGGTGTTGGCTTTGGATTAGAAATTATTTTTGTAAAATGTGTTGGACTAAATTTTATGGCTGGTTATGCTGCTTACAAAAATTTTCAACAACTAAATGTTACAGGTGAAATTGCTTTGTATTATAAGTTTTAATTTTTCTACAAAATCTTAAAAAAATATATTTAATTTTAGGTTTATCAATTTTCAAAAAAGGATGAGCACAAAAACTTGGGCCGAAAATTTCGCACCACTTCTAAAATTTTACAAAGGGAAAAAGCATCCATTAGAATATCAGAATTTATACCAACTATTAGTAATGGTAGTACTTTCTGCACAAGATTCTGATAAAAACATAAACAGCTTGGCCCCTGCTTTATTTAAAGAGTTTCCGGATATGAAAGCCCTTAGTACGGCTAATGAGGAATCTCTATACCCTTTTGTGGTGAAGATTAGAAACTTTGGTAATAAGATAAAATGGTTACTACAATTATCGTCAGAAATTAAAACTGATAAAAACATCCCTACTACCATGGATGAGCTTACAGCATTACCAGGGATAGGAAGAAAATCGGCAAATGTAATTATGAGAGAAGCTGGTGTAAAAGCAGAAGGTATAATTGTAGACTTACATGTGTTGAGAGTAGCTCCAAGAATTGGTGTTGCTTCTGGTACTGATCCTAAAAAAATAGAAAAGCAATTGATGGAAGAAATCCCAGCCAAGGATTGGGGTGAGGTAGGTATGGCGATTTCTTTTCTTGGGAGAGAAATATGTAGACCCACGAATCCTAAATGTAATGAATGCGTAATGAGCCCTTGTTGTAAATACGTAAGTAGCCTAAATTAAAAAGGCTCCCTTGTTTCCAAGAGAGCCGCAATCAAACACCTATTAAAAATTAACACATTATCCCATTAACATATTATCCCATTAACATATTAACATATTAATCTCTCTTCTCTTTCTCTACAATGCCTGTTGTTGAATTGGTGATTACCTAAAGGTATTGATAATAGTATCTCCTTGGTCATAAATAGTGATATATCACGGTTTTCAGTGATATCCATTTTTCAATATTTTCAGTGATGTGTAGCCTATTTAGCTGATGTACTTTTGATATGTCAACTAAAAATAAAAATTATGAAAACGCTACTACTTACCATCGCACTATTCGTTAATGTGTTTAGTTTTATAGAAGTTCAAGCACAGTCTCCCATTAACAACAACATCGACCTTAAAATTGAGGGTTCTGAGGAATGTCCAATAATTACCTGGACAAATAGAAAAGAGGTGAACACTAGTTATTATACTATTGAATACTCCTACGACAACATCAATTTTAGCACTATTGCAAACAGAAAGGCACTAGGATCATCTAATTTCCCTACAACCTATTTATATAACAACATTTGTAAAAAACCAGAGAACATTACTTATTATAGAATTGTGTTGGTTTTAATGGGTGGAGAGAGGATTATATCAGCATCTAAACCTTACTTAACAGCTGATTCTACCATCAATCAAAATGTAATTGCGAATACAATTAAGTAAAAAAATAAGGTTAAATTTATTTATTCAACTAAACCATAAAATTATGAGCACCATCCCTTCACCACGATTTGTGTTACTACAATCGAGCACTAACCTAGGACAATTTTTTTACCTGGTTTTAATGGATTTACCTGCTGATACAGATAAATATCCTGATCCTTCATCCATTATACCAAAATTAAATGGCACTGATTTATCTTATACTACGGAAGATTATGTAATACCAGATGATTATTCTGGACCAACTATTACATACCTGCTTAAACCTTATATGGCAGTTGTAAGTGAAGGTTTACCAGATATAAAAACCATTACTTTTAATGCTAAAACTTCTAAGAAAAAAGGAGATACTGGTGGTGTGGTTGGGAAACAGTTAGATGATGGTACTACACCTCCTTATTATGTGTTAAAAGACAGAGTTTTGGTTATTCAATCTGACACGAACACTTCCACTTATTTTGTTGCTGGCCTAGTTGATTTCCCAACTACAGAAGAAATAGGGAATAACTTGCATCTGCGAAATGGAAATGAATTAGAGGTACCAAGAGAAGCAAAAGCAAATCCATCTCAAACTTGTATAGCATATATTCCTACTCCTGCTAGTTATAATCCAGAAACAGATCCTAAAACTGCAAGCTATGTTGCCTTATATGTAACGGGATACAATGATAATGGACTAAAGGGTATTCTATTATTTGATGATGTGAATCTTTATGCCAATGCAACACAACCAGACTACGGAGAAAATATCAATGTAATTTAATCTTAGATCAATGCTACACCTAAACTGGAGATTATTTATAGTAATGTGTGTGTGTTTGGGAACTAACCTAACTAATATAAATACAGCACAAGCACAAACAGATACTCTTGCAATAAAATCTTTGTTTATAAAGGCAATGGAGTATCAGGATTACGATAACGACTCTGCAATGTTATTTGCACAAGAAGGATTTAAGTTATCGAAAAAAGCAAATTACAAAGCTGGTATAGGAATGGCTTTTATGAGATTTGGTGCATTAATGAATGCAAAAGGCAAATCCGATTCTGCATTATTATATTTTAATCAGGCATTATTAATAAGGAAAGAATTAAAAAACAATTCTGGTATTGCTGCTATTTGTCAACAACTTAGTTATGTATATAGAAGTTTAGGGAGGAAAGATTCTGCCTTTTATTTTATGTACCAAGCACAACGATACTTCGATAAAACAGAAGACTCTGTATCCATTGCAAGCATCTATATAGAACTGGCAAATTTAAATACTACCTATCAAAATTATTCTCTTTCATTAAAATATTTACAAAAAGCATTACCAGTATTTATAAAAAATAATAGTGTATCATTACTCTATCAAACCTATATTGAATTTGGAACACTTTATTTTAAACAAAGTGACAATAAAACTGCTCTGTTCTATTTTTTAAAAGCAAAAAAAATAAACGAGGAACTAGCGAATCCTGTATATTCTGCAAGTATCGACAACTACATTGCTCTTTGTTATGATGAATTAGGTGATAAGACGAAAGCTATTGAGTATTTCAAAAAATCTATTACTGCCTACTCAACCTTAGAAATGCCTAATGACTTAGCTATGTTGCATTTCAATTTAGGAAATTTATATGTAGGTATTCGTCAAGCAGATTTAGGAATTTATCATTTAGAAAAAGCGAGGAAGATTGGCGAGGAAATAAAAGATAGTTACAGAGTAGCTAGAAGTTTGGAATTACTTTCGGATGCGTATGCAATAAAGGGAGATTATTTTAAAGCGTATCAATATTATATATTACAAAATACAATTTCCGATTCATTACTGAATGAAGAGAAAGTAAAACAGATTGCCCAAATGAACGTGTTGTATGATACTGAAAAAAAGATACAACAAATTCAATTATTAGATGCACAAAATAAAGCAAAAGAGGCAAGAGCTAATTTATTATTGGCAGGAGTACTATCGCTAATTGTTGGAATTGGAATCCTACTGTTTATTTTATTCCAAAGAAATAAACTTGCTAAAAAGAATGAAAAAATTGCTCAACAAAGAATAGAAAATATACTTAACGAGCAAGAAATAAAAACCTACAATGCCATGATGGATGGACAAGAAGAGGAACGACAACGCATAGCTAATGATTTGCATGATAGGCTTGGAAGTATGCTTTCTACAGTGAAATTACTTTTCAGTGCATTAGATAACAAAATAGATACAGCTATAGATGAAAATAAACAGCAATATGTAAAAGCAACTAATTTATTAGATGAAGCTTGTGTAGAAGTAAGGCGAATTTCGCATAATTTAAGCACTGGAATGGTTTCTAATTTCGGATTAAAAGCTGCATTAGAAGAACTAAGTGATAGCATAAATGATAGTGAAATTATATCCTGCAAACTATTAATATATGGTATGGATAATAGGTTAAATACAAGTATTGAAATTGGTATTTACCGAATGATTCAGGAAATAATTAATAATATTTTAAAACATTCGAAAGCTAGTAATATAACCATTCAATTAAATAAAATAGAAGATAGTATTAGCATAACTATAGAAGATAACGGTGTAGGGTTTAATGTGAAAGAACAGAAAAAGTCTGGTGGACTAGGCTTAGCAAGTATAGAAGCAAGGGCAAAAAAACTATTCGGAAGTTACACCGTAGATTCTAGTATTGGAAGAGGAAGCATATCAATAATTGAAATACCCATAAATTATTAAAAGTATGATAAAGATTTTAATCGCAGATGATCATCAATTGTTTATTGATGGTATTAAATCGCTGGTAAACTCCATGCAGAATATGGAAATAATAGCGGAGGTTGGAAATGGGAAACAATTGCTAGAGGTATTGGAACATACGAGTTCCGACATCATTTTAATGGATATAAATATGCCAGAAATGGATGGAATTGAAGCAACAAAGCAAGTGAAAATTAAATATCCATCTGTAAAAATTCTAATGCTTACCATGTTTAGTAGTAGAGAATACATTGAAAAGCTGTTACGCGCTGGTGCAGATGGATACATTTTAAAAAATACTGGAAAAGTGGAATTACAAGAAGCCATTGAAACTATTGTAAATGGGGAATCTTATTTCAGCAAAGAAGTTACTGAGCGAATAATGGAAGGTTTACAAAAGAAGAAAAGTGCCGAAAAAAAATCATACATCGTAGAGCTCACCGAAAGAGAGATAGAAGTTCTTAAGCTAATTGTACAAGAATTTACCACAGCTGAAATTGCAGAAAAGTTATTCATTAGCACTCATACTGTAGAAACGCATCGCAAAAACCTTATAAGCAAACTCAATGTTAGAAACATTGCTGGCTTAGTAAAGTATGCGATGCAAAATGGGTTGGTGGATTAATTTATAAATCCAACAACTTTAAATTCGGTTCTCCGATTTTGTTGATGGTCCTTTTCCGAACATTTTACTCCATCGGCACATTTGTTAATTAACATATACTCCCCATATCCTTTACCAGTTATTCTAGAAGTACTAATTCCCTTGTTCACTATATATTCTGCTGAAGATTTTGCCCGCTTATCTGATAGCTGCTCATTGTATTTTGCACTGGCACGAGAATCGGTATGGGAGCTTAACTCAATTACAATTTCCGGATTATCATTCATCATTTTTACAATTTTATCTAGCTCAATTGCAGCATCTGCCCTTATATTCCATTTAGCTAAATCGAAATAGATATTATCAATTTTTATTGCTTTACCAATTACAATTGCATCTAATTCTACATTCTTTATATAATCAAATTCGGAATCTGCATTTCTCTTGCAGTTGTAATCATTGGTTGTAAAAAATAATTCTTTAGAAAAATAACCTTGCTTTGTAAATGTAATTGTATACCGTGTGTTACTTTTTAGTGAATACATTTTGTAAAATCCATTTCGACCAATGGTATTAACATATTCCATTTCATTAGTGTTTAAGTTTTCAATTTTCACCAATACACTATCTAAAATTTTACCACTACCCTTTTCTGTAGCAACGCCTTGAACATTACAACCCTTAATATTTTTAGATAATTCAATAACGTATAATGAGTCTTCTAGGGTAAATCGCTTAAAAACACTTTTAGAATAGTAACCTGTTGCAGTGCAAACAAATTGAAATAAATTTTGCTCATTTATGTTTAGCAAATAAGGTTGTACATTCAATAACGTATCCTCTATTCTCTTTGCAGTTATAATTCTAATTTGTGCAGGAGTAATATTCTTTTTTGTTAAACTATCTATAATATGTACTGGAATTCCTTTACTCATTATTTCAAATGAATAAACATCATCATCTATTCCATTTTTACCTCTATCACTACTAAAAAAACCCTTACTAGAATTCGGATAGGTTATCAATCCAAAATCATCATCGGTTGAATTTATTGGCGCGAACAAATGAATCGCTTCAGCGTTTGGTTTATAAATATCAAACTTATAAATATCCAATCCTCCAAAACCATCCCAACCATTTGAAGCAAAGTATAGTTTATGGTCATCACTAATAAAAGGAAAAACCTCTTCATGTTTGGTATTCACTTTATCTCCCAAATTAATTGGTAAAGACCAAGCAGAATCATTCATCCATTTACAAACATAAATATCCATACCCCCAAAGCCACCAGGCATATTGGAACTGAAGTAAAGAAATTTTCCATCCTTACTAATGCTTGGATGAGCACATGCATAATCTACACTGTTATATGGGAACTTATCTATATTTCTCCATTTACCATAAATAAACTCTGCAGTTTGAATTCGTAAATTAATGTATCCACTTTTCTTCGATTTAACTTTGGGGTTATTGGTAGTATAATACATCGTACTATCCTTTTCTAAAAAGGTTACGGGACCATAATTATACTTATTACGGAGTTCCAGTGCAAAAGGCTTATAAGTTAAAAAAGATTCATTTAAATTAGTTTCTTGCAGCGAAACAAAATTAGTTTCTGTCCAGGTATGATTACGTTGTATAAAGGGTTTAACTTGAATTGATGAAGTAAATATTAATTTATCCTGATAAATACTTGGAGAATAATCAGAAATTTCTGAATTAAAGGAAAGTTTATTGACCTTAACCTGTAAAGTATCTATTATTGCAATTCGTTTTCTATTCCTTAATAATGCATCTGCATAATAATTTCGGTCTGCAGTAAGAGTATCCTTCTGAATTAATTTCGCATACCAAATTTCTGCCTCCCTATACTGATTTGTTAACCTATAACATTCGGCCAATTTTCTAATGCAAATTACATCATTAGTGTCCTTATGGGTAACATAAAACTTAAAAAAAGGAATTGCATCTGGGTAATTCAATAGCTTATACCTATTCTCTGCAAACCTCAATATTAATTGAGCATTAGCATTATATGCTAACAATAAAAACATAAATAAAAACAAATATTTCTTCATGTTATTTAAAAATACCTTGGTGAGGTTACTTTTCCTTTATTATATCTCAATACGTAATTCAAAGAAAGTTCGTGTGTACTACCAGCAACATGTCTTAAATTTGTAAACGTAAAATCAAGCGAATAAGCAACACGAAGTTGATCGTTTACTTGCATGGCAGTCATTACATTCCAAGCATCGCCAGACCTGTATCCTCCACCAACCCAAACAGAGGTTAATACTAATGCAGCTAAATTTAAATCATACTCTACAGGTGCATTCATCACTACTTTCAGCATCCCAGAAGGCCTAATTTTTAACAATGGGTTCACATCAAAAATAAAACCACTTGCCAAAAACAAATGAACCTCTTCCTTCACAAAAGAACTCGTTACACGCTCTACTTCATTATTCTGATTAATATAAAGTTTATTAAAAATTAATCTTGGGGCAGACAATCCCAAATAAAAAACTTTGGTATAATAATAAGTACCAAATCCAAAATTTGGAGCAAATGCGGAGGGAGTATTATTCATAAATTCATTATCATCGATATCATTTGTTTCTACCTCCGACAAATTTTCTTGATAGGCAATGTATCCTCCGAGTAATCCCATTGCTAATGTTCCTTTATTCATTTTTATTCGATAGGCGTAATTACCAAAAACTCCTGTTTGTGTGGTAACTCCAATATTATCTTGATAAGCTGTTAGTCCTAATCCTACTCTACTTTTTAATAATTGGGAATGTGCTGTAAATGTTTTTGTAGTTGGCGAGCCATTAATTCGGACCCACTGGCGACGGTACACAGTAGAAAATGAAAGAGCATCATGTGAACCAGCATATGCAGGGTTAATAAAAATTTCATTAAAAGAATATTGCGTGAACATGGGTTCGCTTTGTGCAAACACATTTTGCAAACTACAAACACCCAATGTAAACAATACTATAAATTTATTTATGCTCATATCATTACTTTCTTATAACAATATAACCTGTTAATTGCTCCACACCTGGTACTCCAAAATCTAATAAGTAAAAATAAGTTCCACTAGGTAGAAGGCCTTCCCCTATTACATATCCATCAATATTCTTAACTGTCCCTTTCCAAGTATTATCATAGGGGGCTTGTTCAAAAACTTTATTTCCCCAACGATTATAAATTTCTAATTTATTATTCGGATAATTTTCTAACCCAACTATAATAAACTCATCATTCTTCCCATCGCCATTTGGAGAATATCCAGAAGGAACAAAAACTGCAATAGTCACTGGTGTTGGGGAATCCTCTTCTGGGTTACCATCACCATTTGGATCAGGATTGTCGCCATTAACAGAGGTATCTACTACAGTGGTGCTTCCATTACCAACAGTTGCATAAGCTATCACTTGGTTGTTATATACCACATTTGGAAGATTTGGATTCAACAATACTTTAAGGGTAATAATGCTAGATTCTCCAATATTTAAAGCACTCTGCGATGGGTCTAATAATTCTAAATTATTTACTCCATCGAAATTTGAATTTACACTTAAACTACTTCCAGAAGATATAGACACCAAACTAAATACTGCTGGTGATGGAAATACAGAAGCCAAATTTTCTATTAAGCGAATATTATGTAAATCGGTATTCCCAAGGTTTTCGATAGTAATAGTATACTGTATATGATAAGATCCGAAGGAAATAACCTTAGGTTTTACTACACTTTTAGAAACACCTATTATTGGATTATTATTTATTGGGTCGCTAATTATTACAAAAACTACAACATTCGATGTATCTATAATTGAACAATGTGAATTAAATAGAATTCTTCGGAACCAAGTGGTTTGATTAATAGTAGTGGGATTGTAGTCTCTTGTGTTTGTTCCAGAAATGCTTGTAAAACCAGTACTATCACTAAGGGTAGACAATTGCCATTGATAAGTATAAAATACAGAATCAGCATTTGCTGTTGATCCAATAATATTATTCGGATCTCCAGATACAAAAAAACTATCGGGCTGAGGTTGATATATGATATTCGAATAAACCGAATTGAAAAGGCGAATAAACACAATGTTTGAAGTATCTGCACTACATACTCCACTTTTTACAATAGCTCTATAATAAGTGGTAGTTGATAAATTGGTAATAACTAAACTATCTGTTGTATTTACAATACTTGTAAGTCCAGAAGAAAAATCTGCAATGCTTGAACGCTCCCATTTTACAATGCTTCCAACATAATTTGTTAGATGAAGTATTGTTGCATTTACACCAGCACAAACGGTATCTGATTTTAATAATATACCAGCATCTGTAGGAACATCAACATTTATTACTATTACAAGAGAGGTATCGGCATCGCAAATTCCATTTTTAACAATAACTCTTACAAAGGTGGTGTTGGTTAAATTAATTAGATTGATGGTAGCGTTAGAAGTAACAATATCAACAACATTTGTAGAAAAATTAATACTATTAGAAGTTTGCCATTTTACAATAATTCCGTTTGAAGAATTTAATTGCAATGTCACGTTATTTATTCCAGCACAAAGAGTTGTTGCGCCAGTAATAGTACCAGCAGTACTTGGACTGTTTACCAGTATATGCACGATAATGGAAGTATCAGCTGAACACACTCCGCTTTTTACAATTGCTCTAAAGTAAGTAGTAGTTGATAAATTAGTAACAACCAAACTATCTGTTGTATTTACAATACTTACAACTCCTGAAGAAAAATTTAAAATGCTTGAACTCTCCCATTTTACAATGCTTCCAACATAATTTGTTAGATGAAGTGTTGTAGAATTAACGCCTGCACATACGGTATCCGATTTTAATAAACCTCCATCAGAAATAGGATTTACAGTAATTACTCTTATTGCAGAAATTGCAGTATCGCATTCTCCATTTTTTACAATTACTCTATAATAGGTGGTAGTTGTTAAATTAGTTGCAGTATAGGTAGATGTAGCATTGGCAATATCTACAATAGTATTGGAGAATGTTGGTGAAGTAGACGATTGCCATTTTACAATGCTCCCTATATAGCCTGTTAAAACTAAGGTGCTACTATTTATACCTGTACATACAATTACATCAGGATTAAATGGATTGTTCCCAAATACTGCTCCTCCAATAGATGCTGTGTATACAAACACGGTTCCAACAGTTGACGTATCCGGATCACAAACACCATTAATAACAATAGCTCTGAAATAAGTTGTTATGGTAATATTTACAGGGGTATAAGTATTTGTTGTATTAACAATATCAACTACACCACTAGCAAACGTTGGGCTTGTAGACGATTGCCATTTTACAATTGTTCCTGTAAATCCGGTAAGCGTAAGCAGTGTACTGTTAACTATTGATGTTGCACAAATACTATCGCTACCATTTATAGTACCAGCAATTGGATTTGTATTTAAGGTAATTTGTTTTGGAGCGGTGGTATCTTCACAAGCTATTGGACCATTAAAAACAATTGCCCGATAATACATGGCGCTTGATAAATTAACGATATTTAAAATATTTGTTGTATTGACAATATCCGTTACACCCGATGAAAAATTTACAACTGAACTTGATTGCCATTTAATAATGCTTCCACTATTTCCTGTTAAGGTTAGAGTCGCATTATTTGTTCCTACACACAGAGAGGAAGGTCCTGTTATACTACCTGCAACCGGAAAAGGAGTAAGTGCAGATAAAGTCTTAATTGAAGAAAATACACTTGCGCAAGTTCCATTTTGAATTAAAACTCTATAATAAGTAGTAGTTGATAAATTTGAAATGGTTAATGAAGTAAGATTTGCACTACTCGGAATACTCGTAATGTTGGATGAAAAGTTAGAAGTGGTAGACGATTGCCATTCGATAATTGTTCCTACATGACTTGATAGCGTTAGTGTTGAGCTATTCACCAATTTACAAAATCCCAATGGGCCAGAAATTGTTCCACCAACTGATGGAGCTAATAGTTGTATGCTTGCCATACTAGAATTTACACTGGCGCATGTACCACTTTTAAGTACTGCGCGATAATAAGTAGTAACGGTAACATTAATTGCTGTATAAGAAATTGTAGTATTTACAATATCAGTAACTGCATTACTAAAGGTAGCACTCGTACTCGATTGCCATTTTACAATTGCACCAGTATATCCTGTTAAAGTTAGCGTAGTACTATTTGTAGTCGAACAAACACTTGTACTTCCAGAAATAGTACCACCAACTGAAGTAGAATCTATGGTAATAGTATCTATAGTTGAATATACAATTGGGCAAACACCATTTCCAATTACAGCTCTATAATAAAAAGTAGAAGGAGTAAGTATAGTTGTAGAATAATTGGTGGATGTAAAATTTATTACCGTAATATTACTCGAAAAATTAGATACTGTAGATCGCTCCCATCGTAAAATAGTTCCCACTTGTCCAGTTAAAAATAATACTGGAAAAGCAACCGTAGGACAAAAATGTCCACCGCCTGATAGGGTACCACCTAGGGGTGTGGCATTAACCAAAATGTGCGCAATACTAGAAGTATCAGCAGAACATACTCCACTCTTTACAATTACTCTATAATAGGTTGTAGTAGATAAATTAGTAATCAATAAACTATCTGTTGTATTGGTAATTGTAGTTACATTACTACTAAAATTAGAAACCGTTGAACTTTCCCATTTTACAATGCTTCCTACATAATTAGTAAGTCGAAGTGTGGTAGCATTTGTTCCTGTACAAACGGTATCACTTCCTAATATCCCACCATCAGAAATTGGATTAACTGTAATAACTCTTACAGCAGAAATTGCCGAATCGCATTCACCACTTTTTACAATTGCTCTGTAATAAGTGGTGGTTGTTAAATTTGTAGCAACATAGGTTGATGTAGTATTTGCAATATTGACAATTGCACCTATAAAGTTTGAATTTAAACAAGATTGCCACCTTATAATACTTCCTGTATAGCCAGTTAACACTAGTGTACTACTATTAATTCCTGTACACACTATTACATTTGGATTAAACGGATTATTTCCAAAAACTGCCCCACCAACAGTAGTAGGATAAATAAAAACTACTCCGATATTCGAGGTATCGGGTACACAAAAACCATTTGTTACAATTGCTCTATAATAGGTGGTAGTGGTAATGTTTGTTGCAGTATAGGTGTTAGTTGTATTAACAATATCCGTAACATTATTTGCAAAGGTTGAACTCGTAGACGATTGCCATTTTGCAATGGTACCAGAGAAACTAGATAATATTAATACCGTACTGTTTGGGTTTACTGAAGAACACAAGGTATCGCTTCCCAAAATATTTCCAACACTTGGTGCAGTAAGAATTGTAATTAAAGATGATGAACTAAATAATGAATCGCAAGTACCACTTCTTACTACTGCTCGATAGTAAGTTGTAATGGTTAAGTTTGAAATCGGCAAGGTAGAGGTAGTATTTGCAATGGTTGACTTCGGAATAAAATTTGAATTTGCAGAAGATTCCCATCGTAAAACTGAGCCAGTGTGTCCAGATAAAATGATATTTGTATTGTTGGTATTCGAGCAATAGGTAATGCCGCCAGATGTAGTACCAGCAACCGTTTGATCAACAATTATAATTTCTGTTACGGCCGAATTTACAGCAGAACATGCAGAGCCAATAACTACCGCACGGTAATATCTTGTAAATGGGAGTGGCCTACCCACTGATAAAGTTGGAGTAGTAACATTTATATCAAACAAAATATTGGTAAAGGCAGCATCTGATGCAGCTTGCCATTTAACTATAGTACCAGTATATCCATTAAGTGTAATTAATAAGGAAGCTGCGGAAGTGCAATAAGTACCACCACCTGTAATACTACCTCCTACTGCTGTATTTGGATCAATTAAAACAATGCCTGTACTAGAATACGCTTCGGGGCAAGAGCCACGTTTAACAACAGCTCTATAATAAGTTGTTTGAGAAATATTTGAAGCGGAGTATGAAGTTGTGGTATTTGCTATAGTTGTAATTGAAGAAAAGTTTGATGTTGTAGAAGACTCCCATCTTAAAATGGTTCCAGAATGTCCAGATAAAGTTAAGTTCGTTGTATTAGTTCCAGAACAAACGGTATCGCCACCAGAAATGTTACCACCAATACTAGGAGGGTTTACTTCTTTTCCATCGGCTACGCTATATATTAATCCGCATGAACCTGTAGATAATGCTGCTCTAAAATAAGTAGTGGTATTTAAATTTACCGCAGTGTATTGAGTTAAATTTGCTGTACCAGGAATGGTAGTTGCGGAAGCAAAATTTGGCGTCGGTGAAGATTCCCAATAAAGAATGGTACCGGTATAGGCTACTAATGTAAATAGGGAACTATTAATTCCGCCACAAATTGTACCAGGAGGTGGTGTTGTGGCCCAACCATTACTTACGGTAGGATTTGCAATTGTATTTATTATAGTACTGTATTGAATTGGGCATGTTCCGTTTTGAACTATTGCACGATAATAAGTTGTAGTTGCGAAATTAGAAAGGGTCAACACATTAGTGGTGTTAGCAATTGGAATCCAAACTGGTGAAATGTTAGAGGTTGCCGATTCCCACCCAATTACATTTCCAATATTTCCAACCAACGTTAAAATTGTTAAATCTGTTCCAGAGCAACTATTTCTATTGAGGTAAATTTTCCCTCCTACACTTTCTGGTGTTACCGTAATGGTAATTGGATCTGAATGTACTATGGCATCATTTATAGTACTTACTGCTCTACGAAAATAAGTTGTTTGAGTTAAAGCTCCTGCAGAATAAGTGATAGCAGTAGCACCAACAATGTCGGTATATCCAGTAGTTAAACTTGTTGTAGATTGTTGCCATTGATAATCGTATGCGGCAGTACCATTAGATGCTGGAGTGATAGAAGTAAAGGATGATGGAGTAGTTCCAGAACAAATTGTTTGGTTGGTACCAATTGTTCCTGCATTAAGTGCGCCAAATGATTTGAAATTTACAAATAACCCAAAAACTAGCAGTACAATAGAAATCGCATACTTATGTTTACTAACTAATACGCATTTGTAGGGCATATTGAGAGCAATTAATAAATAACATTGATACTAACGAAAAGGCTTGGGGAAGTAATAAAATTAAGGTTGTTGTAATCCTTTTCTCCTATGAATATACAAAAAAAACAAGACCATCCTATTTAATATTTGTATTTCTCAAACATTTTATTTTACTTTGAAAAAAAAAGTACTTTTAAATGAAAGAAGAAAAGGACTATATACAGGACATTGTAGAGATCCGTTCCATGATGGAGCGATCTACTAAATTTTTGTCGCTCTCTGGCTTTTCAGGTGTATTAGCGGGAGTATATGCACTTATTGGGGTCTACTTTTCCAATAAAATTATCGGGTTTAATCCAGATTCAATTCAATATACTCATGAAAAATTTCAAGAAATTATTTTAATTGCATTAATAGTAATGATTGGGGCTATTGGTACTGCAATTATTTTATCAATATCTAAAGCTAATAAAACAGGAGAAAAATTTTGGAATGCCTCTGCCAAACGATTGGTCGTAAATATGTCCGTTCCATTAGTTGCAGGCGGATTATTACTACTCTTATTAATTTCTTATAATTTAATTGGACTTATTGCTCCCTTTAGCTTATTGTTTTATGGTTTAGCATTATACAATGCAAGTAAGTTTACCTATGAAGATGTAAAATCGCTTGCTATAATTGAAATTTGCTTAGGATTATTAAGTACCTATTTTATCACCTATAGTCTTTTATTTTGGGCATTTGGTTTTGGAATAGTACATATTGCTTATGGTATTTACATTTATTATAGATTCGAAAAGTGAAAATATCGATAAATGGAATACAGAAAGCGTTTGAAAGCAGAATAAGGCTTGGAATAATGTCTGCCCTCGCTGTTAACGAATCGCTTGATTTTAATGCCCTAAAAGAGTTCCTAGACATTACCGACGGGAACTTGGCTAGTCACTTAAAAGGATTAGAAAAAGAAGAATTTATTGGGGTAGAGAAATCATTTGTAGGTAGAAAACCTAATACAAAGTATTACATGACAAAAATTGGAAAAAAAGCATTTACAGATCACTTAAAAGCATTGGAAAAATTAATAAAATCAAATAAATAAAATTTTTTAGTCATTCACTTTGAATTACAAAGTTCTTTTAAAAATAAAAATTATGGAAAATAACAGTATTACAAAGGATACACTCCTTACCCACTTAAATGACGCTGAGCAATTAGAAAAATTATATCGACTTGATAAATCGAAATTCACCAATGTGTTTAAAGATTTATATCCAGAAATAAAAGATTATCCCATAGCCAATTTTTGGTATCAACGCTTAAGTTATACTAAAAATGAGCTAAACTGGGGAAACAAAAATCAAATTATTTTTATAATTATTGCAGCACTCCTTGCCGGATTGGTTGCGAAGATTCCTGCAATTTTCTCCATTAGAGAAGAGTTCTTCTATCCAAGAAATATTGGATTCATTGCCTTTCCATTTTTAACAGCCTACTTTGCTTGGAGCAATAAACTTTCTCTTCAAAAAATTATTCTCATTTCAGTTTTTATATTAATTGGAGTTCTATACATTAATTCCCTCCCTTATGCAAATTCAAGTGATATAATGGTTCTATCGAGTATTCATTTAGTATTATTCTTATGGTCCATTTTAGGATATTCATTTTCAAAAACAAGTATAAATGATGGTGAAAGCCGTTTAGCATTTCTAAAATTCAATGGAGATCTATTGGTCATGTCTGCATTGCTTGTAATCGCTGGAGCGATCCTTACAGGAATTACCATCGGACTATTTCAGTTAATTGGTTTTAACATCACTACTTTTTATTTTAATTACATTGCCATTTTTGGAGCATCAGCAATTCCCCTTGTAGCAACCTATTTAACTCAAACAAATCCACAACTAGTAGGAAAAGTATCTCCTGTTATCGCAAAAATATTTAGCCCAATTGTTTTGGTAATGTTGGTGGCTTATTTAATAGCCATTGTTTATTCTGGCAAAGACCCATACAACGATCGTGAGTTCTTAATACTTTTTAATTCCTTGCTCATTGGGGTAATGGCTATCATTTTCTTTACGGTAGCAGGTACTTCAAATACTACTAAAAGTAAATGGGAAGTTTGGGTTATTTTAATTTTATCTGTAGTAACTATTTTAGTAAATGGGATTGCCTTATCGGCAATTGTTTTCCGTATTTCTGAGTGGGGATTGTCGGCAAATCGTGTAGCAGTATTGGGTAGTAATTTATTAATCCTGATTAACCTCTTACTTGTAACTTCAAAATTATTCCAAGTTGTTTCTAAAAAATCGGATATCATTGAAGTAGGAAAAACCATAGGGTACTACTTACCCATTTATGCACTGTGGGCTGCGATAGTTACTTTCTTATTTCCTCTAATCTTTTAATGTGTAATGAGTAGTGGGTTGATCAGAAGTTCAGAAATTCAGAAATTCAGAAGTTCAAAAATTCAGAAATTCTGAATTTTTGAACTTCTGAACTTTTGAATTTACTCTTTTGTAAACTTCTGTCTAATTTCTCCAGAATCTTTTTCCAATACGATAATATAATTTCCAGGTTGTAATTCTTCAACAGGAATATTCACTTCAGAATTATTTATTTCCATTTCCCTTTCAAAAACTAATGTGCCATTAATAGTAAATAATGAAACTTTACAACGTTTATCCATCAATTTAGATTTAAACCTAACCGATAAATTATCTTTTGCAGGATTAGGATAAACAATTACTATATTATTTTGTGTATTATAATTTTCGATAAATGTTTCTGTAGCATTAACAATTAATTTAAATCTATTATTTCCAATAGACAAAGGATTACTACTCACATTAAATGAATAGAATTTATCTTGTTTTAAATTAACTGTTTTACCTTCAAATAAATCTAAAAGATATACATCTAGGTCATTATTAATAGTATCTAAATTGAAATTAATTGTATATGCTCCTTCCCAAGGGCTAGTTGTACCATTGTAAGCAAAGAAACTCAAACTAATCGTATCAGATGATGATGGTATTGGATACTCGTTAATTGCAAGATTATAACCATTCGAAGATTTTGAATAAAAGTTTAATTGATCATTAAAAAATTTCCCAACATCCGATTTATCAATATTTAATTTACTTGCGTTATTTCTAAATGCAATTATCAGCTCATCTTGTGTTAAACTATCTCTTACTACATTTAATTTTACAATGTTTCCAATAGAATTACTTTTCGCAATAGGTTTAAAATATGTAAAAGGTTCATTTGCAGATTTCGAATTTTCGGTAAAAGAAATGGATGCATTTACGGAAGTAGCTTTTACGAAGAACCCTTGTCCAGAGGAGATATACCTACTAATTCCATTCGTGCCACTATTTAATTCTCCATCAAAAACTCCATAAGATCCTGTATTTGGATTGTACACCCAAAAGACATTTTGCATATTTGTTTTAATTACACTTGCATCACTAAAATCGATTGCCGATGGATATGGATTTCCAATTAAATTAAAGCCGTCTGCAGTAGAAGCTCCAGTATTTGTATAGGATAAATTTTTAGTAATATTACCACGATTTACAGTACCAATAAGATCAACAGTAGCATCTAAGGGTATAGTATTTACATCAAAAGGATTTTGTGTTGCACGACTTCCTCTACAAAACACCTCAAAACCAGTACCTGTTGAATAAGTAGTATTTATAGTAGCTGGATCAACCCAACCTTCATCTGCGTCACCAATTTTAGTTTCATCATATAAGCGGATAGTAGAGTTATTATTCGGACTATTATCAAAGCCGTTATTAGATCCTCCTATTCCACTTACATAAATATCATCAATAAATTGAGACAAACTAATGCTTCCACTTACATTAACTGGTGAGGATAAATATCTCCATCTTCTTTTATTACTACCACCAGGAATAAAACGTTGCGCCACTACATTTCCAGAAATCACACCCGCATCTAAGGCTGCAATTCTTGCTGTTCCATTGGCATCAGAAAGTAACACCAATTTATTATTAGTAGTTAATGTTCCAAATTGTACATCTAGTGTTCCCTTTATTCTCAGACTATCTGAACCGAAATTAACAGAACCTGTACTTTTGTTGATGGTGAAATTGTAAAAATTTTCTCCACCTGTTGTATTAATAGTTTGAACACCCGTTCCGTTAAAAGTTACTGTTTTTGTTCCTTCCAAAAACGAACCTGTGTTTGTCCAGTTTCCATAAACACTCATATCCTTATTATTTACATCCAATACTCCACCTGTAATAGAAACATTGTTATCAACTACTAAATCGTTTAATAAAGTAACGGTAACATTCGAATTTTGGATAGTAAAATTTGGAATAGGAGATGTTGTAAATAATTTAAAATTTTGATCAGCCGGAGTAGTAATATTTCCAAACTGAACCGTACCACCTGTAATAGAATTTACAGCTAATCCATCAATGTAAATACCTAAATCCTGAGTTCCATCACCACCCTCGGTAGGAATTATTATACTTCCTCCCGACATGTTGAAAGTAGACCCCGTTGCTTGAATATGGAAAGGATAAACACTAGTATTTGTAGAACCAATAGAAGGAATTGTTAATGTACCATTTGAAATACTAAAATCAGAAAGTGTATTTATATCTGATGAAAAATAACGTCCAGCAATATTCAAATTTCCGCCACTAACTGTTACAGCCCCACCCTTCGATTCTAAATATTCATCTGCTGCATTCCCGATATTAATTGTACCAGCTTCTGCTGTTAAATTTCCATTAAGAGTTAAATTCCCATTGAAATTTATAGTAGCATTTGCATTGTTTAAATGAAAACCATTAGTAGTTGAAAAAGTAACATCCGAAGGATATAAATTTATTGTTAATGGATTTGTTGAGCCTAATTTAAATGTCCCATTAGTAAGTGTTAAAAAATTATCGGGAGCTGTAAAATTGGTAGCTGTAATATCTAAAGTATTTGCAATATCTGTACCTAAATTCTGAACAATATTGTTAAATGAAGTTGTACCACCAGATCCAGAAATAGTTTGATTTCCATTTTTATTGAAGGTGACATTTACCACTCTAGAACTTGTTGGACGAAAATCTAATGTTCCATTATTAGTTATATTTCCAGAGATTGTAGATGTATGTGTGGCATTACTAGTACCTGCAATTAATGTTCCACCATTGTTCACTGTGAGGTCTCCATTCACAGTTAAATTTCTTGTCGTTCCACTATTCCCAATTCTAAGTACACCAGATGTTCCCTGACCAACGGTTAAATTATTACAAGCTGCATTTGCATTGATGGTAATGGTATGACCATTTTTAATAATTACGTTATCAGTAGCAGTAGGTACTCCACTTGGAGTCCAAGTTCCACTAGTATTCCAATTACCTGAAGTTACATTAGATGTTTTTGTACCTGCTGCACTAGTGGTTTGATTTCCACTTGCAGCATTACTTAATTTACCTTCTGTAATGGCAATAGCCTTCCAATAATAGGTTGTATTAGGCAATAAACCAGTAGCGGCATAAGTGGATGTATTCGCTGCATTCTGGGCAATGAAATCAAAATCAACATTATTTGTTGACCTGTAAATTGCATATCCAATTTCATTGGTGCACCAATTATTATAGTTTAATGTTAAGCTAGATGCAGCAACATTGGTAAATGATACAGTACTATTAAATGTTCCAGTATGACTTATTGGGGTATATGTTATCTTACTATTTGATGCAGGAATAGTACTTAAAGAATTAGCTACTGAATTACTAAAACTTGTTGAATTTGCTGTTTGCTGCATAAGCAATTGAGCAGTTGTTGGGGGATTTGATATTGTGGGTGCATTAATTCCTAATGAGTAAGAATAAGATACGTTTCCAGGTGTCATTGTTCCATATACAAATTCTATGATACCTGTTGTTTCATAAAGTTTAACTTGAAAATTCAGATCTGGACTTGTATTATTATATACCGCCATATTAATCCACTCTACCGTAAGCACTCTATTAGGAGCTGTTCCGGTGGTAAGGTATTTAATACTGTTTCCTAAGGCTTCCTCTCCGCCTTGTGCGGTCATATCATCATAAATAGGTGCTAAAGCAATCCCAGTTGGAGTTGTGTTTGTAAATCGTGTATTGGAATATCCGTAAGCACCCGTTCCAGTACCGTTCGCAGTAGAAGTGGAAAAATCCATAAACCCGTTCGTAGAAATACTAAACTGAGTATAACGAACTCCATTATACCAATAATCAAACCCTATGTCTATCGGAATACTTCTGTTATCGTCTTGAGAATACTGGCCTGTATTTCTCCATGTGGCAACTGAATTTCCAGTACCAGTTATAGAAGAATAACTAATACTTGTAGACCTCGTTACAGAATAATTACTAATGCTTTGAGAATAAGTTGTTGTTGTTGTTAATATTAAAAGAGCAATGCATGTAATGATCGCTTTCAT
>CALRIM020000027.1:0-23952 GCA_943360385.1 Rhizobium sp. Q54
TAACATCGCGATATAACGTGTTGAATATAGTCGGAGTGAGGACACCCCGACGAACTTTATTAATTAATTAAAAAAATGAGACAATAACAGTATTGTAAAACTTTCTCAATACTAACATCTCAATACTTAAAACTGAAACAGGAGTGATTGCATTAAACGACTTAACGTTCGAATTTGGAGCGAGGGCATTATACGAAGAAGTAAATTGGCACATTAAACCAGGAGAGAAAATTGGTTTAATTGGAGCTAACGGTACAGGAAAAACTACGTTATTGAGAATATTGGTTGGTGAATACAAACCAACTTCTGGAACAATATCTAAAACCAAAACACTTAAAATTGGATATTTAAATCAAGATTTACTTTCCTATCAATCTGATCATTCTATTTTGCACGTTGCCATGGAGGCATTCGAACGTCAAAATGAATTGCATGATGAAATTGAGGAAATTATAAAGAAACTTGAACATGATTACTCCGATCAAATAATTACAAAACTAAGTAATTTACAAGAAGAGTTTGAAGCGCTAGATGGTTATAATATTCAATATAAAGCCGAACAAATATTAGCAGGATTAGGCTTTACAGCAGAACAAACACAAAGACCATTATCTACTTTTTCTGGAGGATGGCGTATGCGTGTAATGCTTGCCAAAATTTTATTACAACAACCGGATTTATTATTACTGGATGAGCCTACCAACCACTTGGACTTACCCTCTATTAAATGGTTAGAAGAATATCTGAATGATTTTGAAGGTGCCTATGTAATAGTATCTCACGATAGATTTTTCTTGGATAGAACAGTTAGAAAAATAGTAGAATCAGCTAATCAAGATTTAACTATTTATGCTGGTAACTATTCATTCTACTTAGAAGAAAAAGCATTACGTGCTGAAATTCAAAAAGGGCAATATCAAAATCAACAGCAATACATTAAAGAACAAGAAAAGCTAATTGATCGTTTTCGTGCAAAAGCATCCAAAGCTAAAATGGCTCAATCGAGAATTAAAGCCTTAGATAAATTAGAACGTGTAGATAATGTTGAAGAAGATAATTCGGCAGTTAATTTCCGTTTTAAATTTTCGAAGCAATCGGGCAGACACGTGGTAACACTTGAAGACATTACCAAAGCATATCCCAATACTCCAATTTTAAAAGATGCACACGCCTTAATTGAAAAAGGGGATAAGATTGCATTGATAGGAGCGAATGGTAAAGGGAAATCAACCTTACTACGAATTATTGCAGAAACAGAATCATATCAAGGAAAGAAAACAGTAGGGCATAATGTTACGGAGGCCTTCTTTGCGCAGCATCAACTGGAATCTCTTCATTTAGATAATGATATATTATCTGAGTTGAAAAACTTTGCGCCTAGCTATACTGAAACCGAAATTCGTTCACTTTTAGGGTGTTTCTTATTTAGTGGAGATTCTGTATTCAAGAAAATTAAAATCCTTTCTGGAGGTGAGAAATCTCGTGTTGCGTTGGCAAAAGTGATAACCTCTGATGCTAACTTTTTAATACTAGATGAGCCTACCAACCACTTGGATATTCAATCGGTAAATATTTTAAGCCAAGCCTTACAACAATTTGAAGGAACCTTTATCGTTGTATCTCACGATAGGTTTTTGTTAGATGAAGTGGCAAATAAAATATGGTATATAGAGGATGAAAAAATAAAAGCTTATCCAGGAACCTACAAAGAGTACGAGGAATGGATGTCAAAACGAGAGAAAGAAAATAAAGACATTGTTGTTCCTGTTAAGAAAGAGAAAAAAGTTAAGGAAACAGTGCCTCCAGATGAACGTAAAATTCAATTGAAGAAATTAAATACAGAATTGGACGCACTTGAAAAGGAAATTCAAACCTTAGAAACCAGTAAAGTGGTGATTGAAGATTTGTTATCTCAAGAAGAAAATTATAGCGATTCTAAAAAGCTAACAGAATTAAATAATCAATACGATAAGATAAAAAATAACATCAAAGAAAAACAAACACTTTGGGATGACCTTGCAGAAAAGGTGTTGGAATTAGAAAGTTAATGAAAAAAGTAATAGGCATCATAATTATACTATTTTCGAGCTTTAGCGGGTATACGCAAGTTCAAAAAGATACTATTTATGATGCCCATATTCACACTGTATTACTATATAATAGCTCCTTGGAGCAATCGTTCCCTCTAATAGAACTAGGCTCCTCGGAATATCTTCAACTTAAATTCGACGATTTTAACGACACCTACACGAGTTATTCTTACACCATTGAACATTGTGATGCGGATTGGAAAATTACATCCATCTCTCCAGTAGAATATATTAGAGGTTTTAATCGAAATTTTATTACTGAATACAAATTTTCTTCTAATACCAATCAAAACTACATTCATTATCAACTTCAATTTCCGAATACCGATATTCAATTTATTATTTCTGGAAACTATATTTTAAAGGTTTTTCCTACAGACAACGAAGAAAATATTGTGTTTAAATCTCGTTTCTGTATATATGAAAATAAGGTGGAAGTGAGCACACAATCTCGTAGAAGTACTGTAATTAATAATCGAAATAAAAACCAGAAAATAGATTTCATTATCAATTGCCAAGAATACAAAATAGATAATCCATTCGACCAATTGAAAGTAGTTGTTATGCAAAACAATAATTGGAACACTGCTAAATGGAATAGAAAACCGTCGTTTTTTGATATTAACCGATTGACCTATGATCATGTAGATGCGAATGATTTTGAGGGAATAAATGAATATAGACGATTTGATGCACGAAGTTTTCGATTTTTAGGTGAGAACTTGGTTAAAATAGAATCGGATACTGCTTGGGATTTATATGTGAAGCAAGATTACCCTAAAAACCCATTACGGTACGCACAGGAATTTGACAACAATGGGAACTACTTTATTAAGCGCTCAGACATGGGCAATAGCGATTACCAGGCAGATTATGTTCACATGCATTTAGCGTTTAACTACGGGGCTCAAAATCCGTATGGAGACTATTATATTCTTGGGAGGTTCAATAATTGGCAGGCAAATGATAAATCTAAAATGACTTACAATTTTACAACCCATAATTATGAAGCCAATCTTTACCTAAAACAAGGCATCTACGATTATATCATTGGATTTAAAACGGCCAAATCTAATTTCATCGATTATTCTAACACAGAAGGTAATTTCTACGAAACCAGAAATGATTATAGAATTTTGGTGTATTACAGAAGAACGGGTATGAGGTTTGATCAGCTAATTGCGGTGAAGGAATTAACGATTAATAATTAACATTTAACGATTAAGGCTAATTAATTTGATTTGTTTATAGGAAACATTCTTATTATATCGATAAAGTAAATAAACAAATCCAGGTTCATTTATTACTACCTTTTTAGTACTCTCTTTTTCAATTAAAATAGTATTTAATTCTCTACCTAAAGCATCAATTACTTTAATCTCTATTTCTTTCGTAGTATTATTCTTTACACTGAAATGATTACCAAATGGGTTAGGATAAACACTTATATCTACATCTTTATCAATGGTTGATATTTCATTAGATAAGCAGGTATTAAGTATTACACCCAGGTGTTTATTACCCCAAAGTAAATCTGCTTTACCATCAGCATTTATATCAGCAACAGTTGTTTCTTTAACGAGTTGGCCAGTTTGTGTATAAAGTGTTTTAGGTTGTTTGAAGTTTCCCAAGCCTACATTCTCACACCATACAATTTTATTTATTTGAGGAATACTCGTATACAAATCAATATCATTATCGCAATCTAAATCCAATAAACTATAGTTTAAAAAATTATCGACTGAATGAAGAATGGTATCCTGAAACACAAAATTTCCAACTCCATCGTTTTTGTAAAAACGAATTCCCTTTAAAGATTCATAAACTGCTATATCTACATCCTGATCGTTATCTAAATCAGCAGATTTTAAACCGAAGGATAAGGATTGCCCACCGTGAGAAAATAGATTGAATCCATTATTCTTATTGTTTAATAATATATCAAAACCACCACTGGCAACACTAACATCTGTATATCCATCATTATTATAATCGGCCACATCAATTGCATAAAATTCTGTTCCAGAATGAATAATCTGTTTAGGTCCGAAATTTCCTAAGGAATCTTGGTATCTTATTGTAATTTCTATATGCTCTTTAACGAGAATGTCTATTTTCCCATCCTTATTAAAGTCGTTTAAAATAAGTCCAGAACTAGCCTCCGCTAAGGTGTCTATAAAATGAGGGGTAAACAAGCCATTGCTGTTATCATACCAATACAATAGAGTGTTCTTTCCAAGCCCAGAAACTGTTACTAAATCATTAAATCCGTCAGCATTTAAATCACTAATTTCTAATCCTTGAATATTTTGAATATTGCTTGCAGAATTAATAGGAGAGGAACTAAATAAATTATTTCCTGTGTTGGTATATAATATTAAATTTTCATAGGGATATTGAAAATGGGATATAACAATATCCACTTTATTATCATTTGTTACATCGGAACATGTAAGTTGAAATATTGAACTTGTTTGAAAGCTATCTATAAAAATTGGGGTGCTAAATTGAGCATGAGAATTTATTGAGATACATAAAGTTACTAAAAAAGATAAAATCAAGTGTTTCATAAATAGGTAATTATAGTAGAACTAAATATAAATAAATCTTTAAGAATTGATTAAATTTTTAAAGAATGAATTAATTAATATTAATGTTACCACACATATTTTTTTAAAAAAGCAGTATTAATACGAATCATTTATATAAAAGTTTCAAAAAGATATAAATAAAAAATGTTGAAAAATAAATTGTGTTAGAAAAAATGGATTTTGGTGTGTGTTTTAAATGATTATTTATGGAATATTTTATTACTATTACAATTAAGTTAATCATCTATTTTTTTAAAAAAAATATTTATATAGTTTTAGAAAAATTACCAACCTATGAATTACATTAAAAATATTTTTGGAAATTCTATATTCCAATCGATACTTGTTTCAATTCTTTTAATCCTAATATTCCATTTTTTCTTTGCTACAAAAGTAGTTTATGTGCGTTCTGAGGTACTTATAAGTGGTTATACAGGTACTAAGGAGTCCTACGCACTATTTGAAAATGAAAGAAAAGAATTAGAGTCTAATATAGACACGATGAAATATGAATATCAAAGACAAGTAGAAAATTATACTACTGCAAAAGAGAAGCTATCAAACGAACAAATAAAAAAGAGTGAAGCATATTTAGATAACCAAAGAAACAATTTGATTCAATATACTGATGTAATAAATGAGAAAGTTAAAGAAAAAGAGAAAAAACTTACTCAAGATTTATTTAATCAAATAAATAGTTTTATAGAGCAGTATTCTAAAAGAAAAGGATATGATATTGTAATTGGCACTACTAATAGCGGAAATTTGCTTTATGGTGTTGAAGGGCTAGATATTACTGATAATTTATTGGTGGAATTGAATAAAAATTATAAAAGCAACTAATGAGGATAGCCCTATTTTTCCTTTCAATTGTATGTGTATCATTAATTCTTGATTCCTGCAAACCTTTTAAGAAAATTAATAATGTAGATGATATTCATTCCTATATTTCTAATGAAGACAATGGTTTATTAATCGAGAAAATGGTAAATAATCTTACGGTTCGTATACAATATTTACCAAATGAGTATTTATCATTAAAAGAATCGAAAATTATGGATTCCTCTTATGATAGCCTACTAAAACTCTACAAAAATTCTTATTCATTTTTAATGACTATTGAGCCAAATGAAAAATCGAATGTGGCTTCAATAAAAGAATGGAATGAACCAAGTACTATGAATTTTATCTTTCCAGCACAAATTTCTATGATTATTGATAATAGCACATACAAACCTGTTTTATTCAATGCTGAAGAGACCTATAATCTAAAAGAGAAAAGAGTTTTTAATATAGTATTTGCACAAGCGAGTAAGGAGGATTCCGTATTTAGCAATGCAAAAGAATTAACCATAAAATTAATGGATGAATACTTTGGTTTAGGTACCATGTATTTTGAATTTAACAAAAAAGATATCAACGAATTTTCATCACTAGTAATAAAATAATACATATACCACTATGATTTTATATCTATTAAAAAAGAGCAAGTTCATGAAATTAACGGCAATTGTATTGTTGTTTAATTTATTGGCACAAATTTGTTTTCCAGCAGTTTCTTATGCATTAACAAGTGGGCCACAACAACCTGAGTTTACAAGTTTTGAGCCAGTAAATACTACCCAGATGGTGGATGAGTTTTCAGGAGATTTTACTTACAATTTACCAATATTAGATGTTCCTGGACCAGATGGTTCTGGATATTCTATGTCATTATCATACCATAGTGGAGCTTCGTTAGAAGAAGAGGCTTCTTGGGTTGGTTATGGTTGGACATTAAACCCTGGAGCTATTAATAGAGGTACTAACGGATTCCCTGACGATGTAAATGGTGGAGCGATTACCAATCACAATCGTATGCCCAAAAATTGGACAGCTAAAGTATCAGCTGGTGCTGGTCTTGAATTTTTTTCTACTGACTATTTAAATGTTTCTTCTAGTGCAGGAATAAGCTATAACAATTTTAAAGGATTTGGTTACTCTAGAGGTGTATTAATAGAAACGAAAGTAGGATCAATAGGATATAATGTTGAAGATGGTGAAAGAACTTTTACAGCAGAAATCAATCCTTTCGCGCTATTAAAAAACGAAAGTGATGCCAATAGAACATCCCAACATGGTAATAGTGAACCAGAGGATAGAAAAGAATTATGGTTTAAAGGACTAACCACTACTCTTACAAAGGGTAAGATTATGGGTGGTATTATGAAATATGGAATAGGAAGATTAATTAGCAATGTAAAAAGTCAAACACTTGGAAGAGTTACCCCTTTTTTAAGCACTAATAATTATGCTAGTACATATGGTTATTTTAGTACCAATGCTAGTGGGTTCCCTCTTTCAACTCAAAGTTATAAGGGTGGTAATTACAAGGTATCATTAGGAGCACAAATAGATCCTGCATTTCTTCCAATTGGTATTAATTTAAATATAATGGGATCATATTCTTATTCGGAATATGATCCCACTCAAGATAATCTTGCTTACGGGTATATGTATTTAGATAATGTTAGTACAGGAAGCTCAAATCAAATAATGGATTATGGTACTGAGAAATTATCAACTTTTTCAAAGAGTGATTATATTTTAGGAATTCCATTCTCAAAACCAGATAATTACATGGTTACTGGAAATGGAATTGGTGGTGGATTTAGAATGCATCGAAAAAATATTAAATATTTTACTCCAAACAAAGTAGTTTCTGAAACTGACATCGTACAATTTGGTGCTTCTGTGCATTTTGCAACCGATTTTGGTTTTGGATGGGATGGTAAAATTGGCACACAAAAAACGGAAATAGGTCCTTGGAAGGTAGGTGAAACTAGTCAATCAGGAAGTGATGAATCTCAGTTTTTTAGATTTAATAACGATATGGGGGGGAGTATTGCTATTCCTGAATGTTTGCAGCAAGCAACTTTTAAAGATATTTCAGCTTATGGTTATGGCGAATATGCGACAATAATTCCATTTGTAGGGCAAAAAGAGTTTGATTTAGATTTAAGTGGTGACGTAAAAAACATAGATAATTCGGATAAAAGATCTGGAAGGTCAAGTTATATAGGGTATAATACAAATGCAAAGATGAGTGAAAGTCTTGGTCATAAAAATATATACTCATATACTAAAAGTGCACAAGATCAATTTACTGATAGAAATGATGCTGACATAGAAAATAACGTTGGAGAATTTGCAATTGTTAACGAAACAGGTCAGCGCTATGTTTATGGACTTCCTGTTTATTCTAAAAAAGAATTTAATCTTCAATACGATGCAAAAGGTGCAACTGTATCTGATAATTTTATTGCTATAAAGGAGGCTGCACCTGATGGTGGGAATGATGACTCTAGAAAAGTAAAATTGGGAGAAGAAAAAAAATATGCATATCCCAATACATATTTATTAACAGAAATTACAACACCCGACTATGTAGATAGAACGTTGGATGGAATAACAGATGACGACCTAGGGGGGTATACCAGATTTGTTTATGATAGAGCTATTGGTAGCACAGAAAAAAATGGAACTGATAACTGGTATCATTGGAGAATGCCATATAAGGGTTTTTATTACAGTAGAAATTCCTTATCGGATTCAAGAGACGATCGGATGTCATACAGTAGCGGTGATAAGGAAATATATTACCTGAAAAACATAGTGACAAAAACACACGTAGCTATTTTTACAACTAGTGCAAGAAAAGATGGAAGAGAAGCGTCTTCTGATGTAAATGCCTCAAAAGGCACAAATGATGTTTCTTTAGACGTACTTCAACAATTAGATAAAATAGAAATATATGCCATTGATGATGTTCATCTAAACTCAAGTAATCAATATGAAGCTAATAGTGGTAAAAAACCGATAAAAACTGTTCACTTTAAATACAATTATACTCTTTGTAAAAATGTTCCTAACAACCTTGATGGAAGTGAAACAGGAAAGTTAACATTAGAAAAAATTTGGTTCGAATATGAAGGATTAACCTATACTAAAATTAGCCCTTACGAATTTCAATATGAATACCCAAGCACAGATTATCCTTCAGTTTATTCGAATATTGAAGCTTTTAATTCTGTTATTCCTGCTAGTGATCAGAATCCAGATTATGATCCAAGAAATATAGATGCATGGGGTAATTTTCAATACCATGGCGCAGATAGACATAGTAAAATGCAAAACTGGTTAGATCAAACACCATCTGCCATCAACTTTGACCCTGCTGCTTACCAACTCAAAAAAATAATACTTCCTTCTGGTGGTGAAATTCACATACAATATGAACAGGACGATTACTTGTATGTTCAGGATAAAATAGCTTCTGCAATGGTTAGTCTTACAAGTAGTAATGAACCTTTGGTAGGAGTTTTTACAGACCCAACTTATAATTTAAACGTTGTTGGTGATTTGGGCATTCCTACTAACAAAGTGGCAGAGTATGCGACATATTTAAATTCTTATTTCCAAAATGAAAGTATTTATTTCAAGATGCTTTACAGTTTATGGGGTTATAATACACCAAACCTTTCTGATTGTAATGCTGAATACATTACAGGATATACCAAGGCGTATAATTTTACAGCACAAACAGATAATACCATAAAGGTCACCCTCGGCAATTCAAGCGTTCCTGGTACAAATATACCCAAAAGAGTATGTAGAGAATTTGTTCAATACGAAAAAGCAGGAATGTTAACAGATGGAAATTGTGATGCTTCTGTGGGAATAGACGAAAATAATAATATTGTTGACTTAGTGAAACAATTGGCTAAGTTTTTAGGGGCAAGTATTTTACCAGGTGCTACGGTTTGTATGGAAATGAACGAAGAGAATTCATATTTGAGATTACCTGTAATGCCACAATATGGAAAAAAAGGAGGGGGGATTAGAGTAAAACGGTTATTAATGTACGATAAGGGTATAGATAAAGCTAGTGGAAATTATATTGATCCATCCTTATACGGAAATGAATACATCTATAAAACAAAAGTTAATGATGGAAGAATTCCTGGAGATTATTGGGTAAGTAGTGGAGTTGCAGCAAATGAGCCAGGTGTAATTAGAGAGGAAAACACATTAACGAATATACTTCCAAGAAAGAAACAAAATTTCTTCAATAAACTAGTTGCTGGTAAAGACAGAAAACAATTAGAAGGTCCAATAGGGGAATCAATCCTCCCAAGCCCATCAGTAGGATATTCAAGCGTAATTATCAAAGGTATACATTCTAGCAGAACAAATACTGGTGTTCAGGTTAAGGAATTCCATACCTATGCTTGTTTAGACGACAACCACGGAACTTGGATAGAAAATTCTGATATTGATTCTCGAGAAGATTATCAACCTCCAAAGGGAATCTTCACAGATCGCTCTGTAAATAATTTGTGGGCAACACAAGGTTTTGTATTTCATTTAAATGATATGCATGGAAAAATAAAAAGCATTTCTCAATATGCTTTAAAAGATTTAAATGATATAACCGATTTTTCGAAATATAAATTTATCTCTGGGGAGAAATATGAATATTTTGGGGTTGGAGAAAAAGTACCAATGTTCTATGGTATTGGAAAACCTATTTCTATGCAGGAACCAGGGGTAGAAATGGAGTACATTGCAGAGAGTAGAAAAGCAGTTGATGAAATCGATGATGGGTCTATCGAATCGGATGCAACAGGTGCTGTGATTTTCCTATTCTTTGTACCATTCTTTTCTGATTTCCCAAAATTCACAGAACATAAAAGTGCAGTACATACACATGTTACCAATAAAATTATCAGACACCCCTCTATAGTTAAGAGTGTAACAGCCTATAGAGATGGTGCTGAATTTGTAACCATTAATAAATTATTTGATCCTCAAACAGGTAAGGCTCTTGTAACTGAAACCTATGATGCTTTTCATGGAGTTGATAACATAACTACAAGTGGAAGCACTACACATGATGGAAAAATTTATAGTATTAATATGCCTGCTAATTTCTATTACGACGAAATGGGGCAAAAAGCACATAACCAATTATTCAAAATTCCATTAGGCAATTCAGTCCTTGGAAATCTTTATGTTAATTCGCCTGTTTCTGGGCAATATAAATTAACATTTATAAACAATGAAGAAAGCAATAAAATACTTAAAGAAAAAATAGTTCGAGGTGACCAAATTATATTAAGAAATTCAACGAATATAGTTGGTGTTTTCCATGTTCATCAAATCACTAATAATAATACTACTAAAGAATTAGTATTACTACTTTCCAACAATTATTATACTTCAATATCTACTCCAGGTAATGTTACAGGTTCAATGTCGCTAGAAATTACTCACAGTGGTAAAACAAATCAATTGACCACGATGGCAGGTAATATTACAACCTATGGAAACCCAAGTATTATTGCATATGATTTACCTAAGGGCGATCTATTATATTCAAATAGAAAATTGTTGGCACAATATATCAATCAACAATTATCAAACATAATTTCCACGACTAGTTTTACCGTACCCATTAAAAATACTTCTATTAGTCTTACCGAACAATATACAAACGAGGTAAATTCAGATACAGGATGTACACAAATTTGTTCATTAAAATTTACAAGGTCGCTAATTAGTGGAGATCTATATAAACTAGAGGTTGAAAATCTTCTAGATCATAAAAAAACCATTTTTTATATGCCTGTAACAGGAACTTATCCAGGTGGAGTTTATACTCAATATGTAAAAGGTTATATACCTGCACCAAATACTGTAGTAGGGGAGTTTGATGTAGATCAACAAACTGGGAATCTAATTTATTATAATTCAAGTAATCATTGTTATAAGTATGAATTAGATTGTATTGATTTTTGCGATAATTACAATTCTGGAAATTCATTGTCTAAAGTACTTTCTTGTTATGCAAATGTAATGAGTGATAATTGGAACTATACCGATCCAGTAGCTAATGCAACTTATAATTCTACTCCAGTACAAAATCTTTATGAAAATGGAGAAAGAGGAAAATGGAGAATGAAAGAAGCCTATGTATATAATAAGGAAAGACAAAGTGTATTTGCAACCACTGATTTTAAATATAATTATAATACGGGTACTTATACTATGGATTTCTTTAAATGGGATCCTGCTTTAACTAATCCTAATTGGATATTAAAATCTACCATATTAGAATATAGTCCAGGAGGTTCTATAGTAAGTGAAGTAGATGCCTTAGGTGTAAGTTCGATACTAAAATACACTCACAATACCAGAGCTCCATATCTAGTGGCCTATAATGCTGAAATAAATGATGTGTATTTTGAAAGTTTTGAAGAGAACTATCATCCTACTCCAACCACAAATTATATGTTTGAAAATGGTAAAACACTTTCTGGTTTATCAAGTTCACCATTAGTATCCAGCTTTGCACATGCCGGTAAACAATGCCTGAAACTGCCTGAAAATAGTTACTTTAATCTTGAGCTTCATAGCCTAAAATCTACCGCGAGATTAAAAAGTCAAGGACTTTCTACTAAGGTTTGGATGAAAACAGGTGCTGGTACTGAAAGCCCAGCAGGGCTTGAAATTATTTTAAGTGATAATTCCTCTTCGGTAAGTTCTGTTTTGAAGAAAATAATTAAAGTTGGTGAATGGACACTTTGCGAAGCAGTATTCACTCCAAGTCAGCTTAATGTTTTCACAGATGGTAACAACCTAAAGATTAAAATAGCCAATGTAGATGGTTCAACTACTAGTACTTGGTATATCGACGATTTCAGAGTTCAACCACTTACAGCTAAAATGACTTCATTTGTTTATGATAAAAGGAGTGGAAGGATATTAACAAATTTTGACGAACAAAATATTGGAAGCTTTATGCAATATGATATTGAGGGTAGATTAATTAGAAAACAGAGAGAAACTGATAAAGGCTTAAAAACAATTGCCGAGAGCCATATAAATATTACCAAGAAAACTAAATAATGATAAAGAGAATTTATATTTATACGATATTTTTTAGTTCAATCTTATTTTTTTCTAGTTGGAGTAACAAGAAAGAAAATACAGAACCTTGTATGAAACTAATCCAAGATTCATACAAGGCCATGTATCCAGATACAAATATTCAGAATAGGGCAGTGTTTATTGATTTTACAATGATTACAAATTATTCTTCTAGGAATAATAAAAACATTAATAAAACTGAAAACGCAAAAGTATATTCTAATGGATATAAATCGTACTACATATCAGATATAATGGATGTATATCAAGATAAAAATACTTCTGTAGCTATCTTAAAAGACAAAAAAACAATTATTATAAACTATCACATCATAGGGCAAAATAAAAAAGAAATACTACCACAAATTCCATTAATACATGAAAAAATATTTGAAAATGTAACTGTAACTAGTTGTAATGATATTAAGGACAAAAACAATAATGTAATTAAAAAATCTATCACGTTAAGCCTTAACGAAAAACTAAAAACTAAATTGAATATCAATTCCATTGAATATTTATATGACATTAAAAGCAAAAATATCAATGAAGTTATGATCGACTACCCTAAGAGTAATAATGTCAAAAATTTAAAAATTATCTATCACAAGATAAATATGAATGACAAATCAAATGTCACCAAGAAAAGTCCTTTAAGAATGGTATTTGATAAGCACAATAATCTACTTTCTCAATATAAGAATTACCAAATTAAAGATTATAGAAAAAAATAATTTCTAATTATGAAAAAACTTCACTTCAACAATTGGTTATCTAGTAGTAATCGTAAAGAACTAAACATCGTTTTAATAACAATTCTATTTTTAGTTTGTTTAATTAATACTAATGCTAAAGCTCAGTTTTCAAGTACTGTAAACTTTAGTTATTCGGAGATTACTGGAAATAATCAAAAAACCTTATATCCAACTAACACCTCCAGTTTTTGTACACCTATTGTGTATGCTAATGCAAAGATTAACTGTAGAGTTGCGTTGGGCGAAAAATACGGCTTGGGTAATCAAAGTATAGATGTTTCAGTATACTATGAGGTTAGAGTATATAACTCCTCATCTGTGTTGTTAAAATCTGTTAGAGAACTTGCTGTATTGACTAATACAAATGTAGAATCTATAAGCGAAGTTGATCTAACGGGAATTGCAAGTACCGTTAATAATATAGTTATTGATGTTATTTCTACCAACATTTCTGGTCCATCTGCAATAAATGGTAATTTATTGTTCGAATCTAAATATTTAGAAACGATGTCGGTAGATGCAAGTTCTTTAACCTGTTCAACAACAAGTTGCAATGTGGTGTCGGGAACTAACAACGAAAGACGGAATTTTGTTTTTTCTAGTCCTTGTACAAGTACCAGGAATTATCAGTTTCAAATGTTAAAAGTAAATGAAGATGAAATAATCGATTGGTCGAGAGCATTAACTATTGAATTGAAAAATTTAGAAACCACTAGTTTCCCATTAAACATTATGGATGGCTCAGGTTATTACATTTGGAGGGTAAGGGCTATTGGAAATAAGTATGAAGGAGGCTTTGGAAATAATAAAAACTGGGGAAATTGGTCGAGTATTACTGGATTTACTGATGGAACGGTTTTTGATACCCTAAGTGTTAGTTCACAAAATTATATTTTTAAACATTCCCAGACAGACGAAAGTATAAATTGGATTTATAATAGATCTTTCCAAGAAACAAATGCAGATGATATTAGTGGGTTTAATTCAACGGAACAAATAACTTATGTAGATGGGCTTAATAAAGCTAAACAGTCCCAAGTACTAGTAAATTCTAGTTCTGCATCCATAGTTAACCAAACCATTTACGATTATACTGGTAGACCAGCATTAAATACTATGCCTGTACCATTAACCAGTAAAAATCATTTTGAGTATTCTCATAGTTTGGTAAAAGATATATCTAGTGGTATTTATGAAGCATCTGATTTTGATCAGAATTCAAATCTTTTAAATCCATCACCAGTGGATCAATCAGGTGCAATGGGGTATTATGATAGTTATACACTTCCTGGTTCTTTTGGATATCCATATTCTAGATCAATTTACACTTTTGATAATTTAAGCAGGGTAAAAGAGCAATCGGGTGTAGGTTCGGTGATGAGAATTCAAACTTCAAACGACAGGCACACCACCAGAAATCAATATACAAGTGTCGCCGATGATGAATTAACAAGAATATTTGGAAATGAAGCACCAGATGCAGAGCGAGTAAAAAAAACGATTACAATTGACCCAAATGGTTCTAAAAGTGTTACCTATTTAGATGAAGACGATAAGGTGATCGCTACTTGTTTATCTGCAACTGATCTAGACTTATTAGAAAAACTTGAATCGTATTCAAGCAGCGCATTTACAGTTACTGATGTTCTTAAAAAGAAAATGCTATTAAACAGTAGTTCTGCTATTACTGCAAAGACATTTTCTTTATTGGAACAGGTTACAATGAATATTGATTATGAGATTACTCCTGAGGAAATCTTAACAAATTGTGGTACTGTTTGTAAAAATTGTGATTATAAAGTAGTAATTATTATTACAAACACAGAGGAAGGGACTGTAGCATTTAAAGATTCGTTGATATTTGATTTAGAAACTTGTGGATCATATGATTATATGCATTCTTTTTCAACTACTCTTCCAGAAGGAAATTATTTAATAGAAAAAAAGCTTACTTCTTTTAATAAATTCTCGAGTACTTCGGAATTAGATGCATTATTACAAAGCACTAGAAGTTATTATGAATCAAGTATACATACAACAGCTTATGACAATCTAATTTCTGATTTAAATGCTGGTAATTTATTAAACTTGTATGCAAATTTATTCGCTGAACAAGGGGAAGATTATTTTTTAGATAAATTGGCAACAGATCCAAATTTTGAAAATGAAATAATAGAAATTCCAATTGGTTGCAATGCAAACATAAAATTACCGGTAAAATTATGTGAAAGACAATCTTGTGAAAATCGCAATTTTGAAGCCTACTTTGTTACTCAGTACTACGATCCTAATAATTCTTTAAATCCTAAAAATAAATATATAACACCTGGTGAAACTGTTTATTATATGAATGAATCATCCTATAGAGATGCATTTACTGCAGGAGATTTCAACACCTTAGTAGCGAATATGATTAACGACCCAGTTTGTGAATATGATTGCGAAAAATTATGGGATATATGGACCTCGTTAGTGAATAGTTATGATTTCTATATGAATATTCTTGCTGGAGAACCCGATCCATGTTTTACTGAATATGATATTATAACTGAATTTCTAGAAAGAGCTGGCTATTGCTTCCAAAAAGCAGCTGTTGAAAATGATTATAATGTCGTAAGACCATATGCTTATAAATACTTGTATTACCCTGGAAGTAATTCATTAAGTCCAGATATAACACCATTGTGTGAAGATAAAGTATTTTCCATTGGAGGAGATTTTAATAATATTACTCCTGCTCAAATGTTAGAATTATACCATTGTCACCATAGTAGAGGCCCTTGTGCTGGTGCAATGTCTGATGAAAATGCATACGATCAATCGTTAATTGACTCTGCTGCTGCATATAGTAGTAGATGTAGTGATAGTTGTGAAACTAAAAGGTCAAGTATCAGAGCTGAAATAATTCAAACATTACACAATGGCGGTTTTTATATTGAAGATGATGGTTTTGAATTAGTTATTGATCCAAATTTTGGTCATGCAATTTTTGGAAGTACAGTAAGAACACCTGATCCAAATGACATACCACTTTCTGTAATAAATTGTATGGAGGAAGAGTTAGTTCAAAAATGCAAGGATGATTGTACTTTTAGTATCGATTATGTAGATGGAGCACCTGTAGTTGGAACGCCAGAACAACAACAGCATTACATGAATGTATTAACAGGTAATTTCAATATAGGAATTATCTCAACTCCACAACTAGTTGTAGATAATTGTGAAGATGGTTCTATATCTTACGATATGAATACTTGTTACAATTTAGATGGGTTAGAGCAGCTTTGCTACTATTGGAAGTCACCTTATGGAGAATCGGAAACTGATATCACTTACTTAAATTGCGAAGAACAGAAAATTAAAGACCTAAAGAAAATTGTTCAAGACCAAATTGAAACATATATCAACTGGAGAGTTGATGAAGCTAGAGACCTATATTCGAGAAAATGTGTCCTACAAAATGTTGAAGATAAACTTACTATAAGTTATCCTCAAGCGTATTACCATTATACTTTATACTATTATGATAGAAATGGAAACTTAGTAAAAACCGTACCTCCTAAAGGAGTAGAATTGCTTGATAAAAGGTCGCCATCTGCCATGAATCGAGAAACAGTTCCTAATCATACTTATGTAACCAAATACGAATACAATAGTTATAATCAAGTAATATCTCAAGAAAGTCCAGATGGAGGAAAAACGAATTTTTATTATACAAAAAAAGGGCAATTACGTTTTTCTATTAATGCACAACAATTAATAGACAATCGTTATTCTTATACAAAATATAATGCACTTGGAGATATAATCGAAGTTGGAGAAGCAACAAACCCTGGTAGCTTAACTACTTATTTAACGGATGCATACAGTGATTACCCATCTTTATCTTGCTCTACCTGTAATGTTAAAGATGTAATTCAAACCATTTATACCACACCTGGTAGTGTAAACTATATGGATATTGCCGACAACCCACAACGGTTTTTGCAAAATAGAGTGAGTTATGCTCTTTCTGATGAAGATGGCAATTTAAGTACCAAAACAGATCAAGTAATAACTTACTATAGCTACGATGCTAACGGTAACGTAGAATGGCTTGCTCAAGAATTACCAAATATGTTCAAATGTTTTATTGCCTATGAGTATGATGTGTTTAGCAATAAGGTAACCAAAGTTAAAATGAATGAAGGGAGGAGAGATGCATTTTACCATTGGTATACTTATGATAAGGATAACCGTTTAAAAGAAGTAAAAACTTCCATTGATGGGGTGTATTGGGATAGAGATGCTAAGTATGAATATTATACACATGGCCCATTAAAAAGAGTTGTCTATGGTGAGGATGATGTGCAAGGAATGGATTATGAATACACGGTAGAGGGATGGTTAAAAATGGTGAATAATCCGGAATTGTTAAAGGCTTATGATCCTGGAGAAGATGCAGTTTCTGGTTCTGCTAATAGTGCAGTTGCAAAAGATGCATTTGGTTATAATTTAGGGTATTATACTGGAGACCACGCAAGAGATGTACATCAATATTACACAGAGGGACCTACAGAAGTTCCTATTACCTATTCGCTTTATAATGGAAATATTGCAAGATTTAGTTCAAATGCATTGGTAACAGCAAGTGCTCCTGCACAAACTCAACCGCTGAGTTTAAACTTCAGGTACGATGATGTGCACAGACTGTTATCCAATACATCCGACTATATGAATCCTAGTACTTGGGCAATAACAAGTACAACCGATTATTTGTCGAATTATGCTTATGATGCCAACGGAAACATTGCTTCAATGAGTAGAAACGGACATTCGGGTAGTGGTGGAAATATTTTAATGGATGATATAACCTACAATTATGGTAGCTCTACCGATAATAAATTATCAAGTATATCTGAGAATGCGAACTCAGAAGTATTTACAGGAGATATTGAACCTATAATTGAGGACTTAAATTATGCCTATGACGCCATCGGAAATTTAACATACGATTATATAAACCAAATAGATTATATACACTGGACCCCTTATAATAAAGTAAGAAGTGTAGAGGCATTTTATGGAAACTCAACAACTAGTTTTCTATACGATGCCATGGGTCAACGTGTTCGTAAATTAAACGACCAAGTTGGTGTACCAGAAGAATATTACATTAGAGATGCTTCCGGAAATATAATGGCTATTTATGAAAGACAAACTAAGGATTATATCTTAAAAGAAGTACCTATTTATGGAAGTGGAAGAGTGGGAATATATAAACCCAATCTTCTTATCGCTAAAAAAACTAGTAATATTACCCTACAATCTGATGGTACTTATCTAAACGATAATTATGTAGATGCAACTAACTCTGGCGATAATATAAACCCAGAAAATAATATAATGAAAGCTATAAATTTCCATCATCAAGGTGCTCCAATTTCAAGGTCTAGGTCGTTCTTTAATTTCTATTTAAATAGTTTAAAATCTCTAGGGTCAGCAATTGATACAGCCAAACTTTCATTATATGCCTCTAATCATTATTTACCATCTTCGAGTACCTCAACTTTTGCAAAAATAGAACGAGTTACTCAAAATTGGGATGAAACAAGTATACGATATGATGATCAACCTACTACAACAAGTACAAATTCCGTAAATCTTGCCTCTCCATCAAGCGGAACACAAGATTACTTAAATATTGATGTTACTAATATGGTAAAGGATATGGTTAATGATGCTACAAATCCTTCGAAAGGCTTTAGACTCGCTCTTACCGATGAATCTATACCGGGTTCTGGTAGTAATGCTCCTTTTGGGTTAGAATTTTATACGAGTGAATACAGTACCAGTTCTAAACGACCAAAATTAGTCTTATACTTTAATAATCCTATTGTGTTTTTCTATGCACCTCAAAGTTTTAGGAGCAAATACGACAGAAAAGTATTGAACAAATATTACGAACTTACCGACCATTTAGGAAACGTACACGTGGTGGTAAACGACCGTAAATTAATTGATGGTTCGTTCTTTAAACCAGAAGTAATAGCCGCCAACGACTATTACCCATTTGGTATGGCCATGCCTAAACGCACCTTCCCAAGTAATACCGTAGAAAATGGCGGATACCGTTTCGGCTATAACGGACAAGAAAAAGACGATGAATTAAACGGGATAAGTGGTACCTTTAATACGGCACAGTTTTGGGAGTATGATACACGGTTGGGAAGGAGATGGAATTTGGATCCTAGGTCAAATACTTCTATCAGTAGTTATGCAACATTTGCAAATAATCCAATTTATTATACTGATGTTTTGGGTGACACTGTAGGTTATAGTGGTCTCAGGGAAAGATTTAATGTTTTTGTAGGTAGAATTTCAAGTAAAGAATTCAGAAAAGAATTTAATGTTTTAAAAGAAAGCAAGAACACATACATATATAATAATACAAGGTCAACTGGTGAAGAGGGGGGGAAAGTTACCAAGACAGATGAAAATGCGGGTGGAGATAATATATTTAGAATTGATTATTCAACCAGAAGTATAGGCACAAAAAATGCGTTGGGATTAAGTAGGTATCATGCACTTTTTGAAGAAACATATCACTCAAGCGATTTTGATCAAAAAAGAAGTGGTCTAATTATTGATAATGTCACACGAGAGTTATCAGCACCAACAAATGTTATTAGACAAATAAGCGAAGCTAAAGCTTGGATATTTGCTGCTCGAAACACTCCATTTAATTATGACATGCAAAAATTCGAGTCTGATGATCTTCAAGGATATTGTGAAGAATTAAGAACATTTAATTCCTTAAATACACAAATAAAAACATTGAACGAAAACAATATAAAAGACGTCGGTAAAGCAGCTAGATTGCTATTTGGAGGTTTTAATATAGATGTATTTAGAAACAATAATGAAAAAGGATATATAAAATATGGACCCGTTTATAAATAAAAAAAAATACATATGCTTAACATTCTGCTTGTTTATGTTTGTAGTTAATGGTAAAGCACAAAGTTCATTAGATACAAATAATAAATATCTGGGGTTAAACACCTTGTCTTCAGGTTTATATTACGAAGACAGTGCAGGTAATTTTTATACAATATTTAAAAATGGAAATATTGAAAGTATAGGTAAGTTTATTAGGATTAAAGCTCTTGTTCGTAGTAAATATGTTAAAGATGGTTTATGGAAATACTATTATCCTAATAAAAAGATAAAAGAAATAGAATATTACGAAAAGGGAAAATTAATTTATACAAAACAAGATGAAAAATAACTTTAAATATAGAATATATAATGAATTATTTAGCAAAAGGTAATATCAAAGCCTTCACCCTAACCGAAGTACTCATAGTGCTCATTATCATTGGTATTTTGGTATTGTTAGCATTGCCGAATTTAATGCCTTTAATTTCTAAGGCAAAAAGTACAGAGGCTAAGATTCAGTTGGAGCATGTGTATACTTTGCAGCGGTCGTATTATTTTGAGAAATCGAAGTACAGTTCGACTATTGAAGACATAGGATTTGAACAAGAGAAATTAAGCACCGATTCGGAAACTGGCTTGGCTAATTATCGTATTGAAATGGTGTCGGCTAATGCAAATTCGTTTTTAGCGCGAGCTACTGCGGTGGTAGATTTTGATGGAGATGGGGTATATAATGTTTGGGAAATAAACCAAGAGAAAAACTTAAAAGAAGTAGTAAAAGATTGAAAACGGCATTGTTGTATTTAAGTATACTGATACTTTCAGTAATTACCTACCAAGATTTTAAGTCCAGAGCTGTCTCTGGATTTCTTTTTTTAGTGTTAGTAGTCCTATTTATTTCATACCGACTAGTTGATTCAAAATTTATGTCTTTAGTAAAAGATGCAGCACTAAATATTGGTTTTATTGTATTACAATTAGGTATGCTATCCATCTATTTTTCGGTAAAAAACAAAAAATGGCTCAACATTGCCGACAAATACCTCGGATGGGGAGATATCTTGTTTTTTATTTGTATCGCCTTTCTTTTTAGCCCACTAAACTATGTTGCTTTTTATATTATTAGCCTTGTTTTTACGATATTATTAGTCTTTCTTCAAAAGGCCCTAAAGCTTAGTAATAACAAAGAAATTCCACTCGCTGGAATTCAATCTTTTTTGTTGATTATTCTATTATTTTTAAGTATTTTGTTAGGTGAAATTTATCATCCGGAAAGGGATACCATTTTACTTAATTATTTGATTTCATGGAATATTCTATAGGTACTGTTCATACTTCAAAATCATTAATTCAGAAAATTACTACTGAGCAAGCTTGGCATTATAGAATTATTCCGTTTAAGGAAGAAATGAATGAACTACATTTTTATGTTGATGAAACTCAAAATGTAGAGGAAATAAAAGAAGAATTAGAATTTCTTTTAGCTTTAAACATAATTCTTGTAAAAACTGATCATACCTTAATTCAACAATCGTTAAGTAAACTTTATTTAAAAAACACGAACCCGTCGAAATCAACTCCTACTATCAATACAAATTCAGATCAGTTTCTTAGTTTTTTAATTTCTGAAGCGAAAAATTTAAACAGTAGTGATATTCATATTGAAGCATACGAAGAACGTTGTAGAATACGAGTTCGTATTGATGGATTAATGGTAGAACGACATCGTTTAACTAAAAATGAATATCCTGCTTTAATAAATAAAATAAAGATTCTATCGAATTTAGATATTGCTGAAAAAAGATTGCCTCAAGATGGTCGTATATTTTACACAGGAGATGGACATAAATTCGATATTCGTGTTTCCATTCTTCCAACATTATATGGCGAAAAAATAGTATTAAGAATATTAAGCAACGATGCCACACATATAGATATTCAGAATTTAGGATTTTCGGAATTCGATTTATCAAATTATTTAGAAGGCATAAAAAGACCGAATGGAATGGTGCTTATTAGTGGCCCAACTGGGTCTGGTAAAACCACCACCTTATATGCAACCTTAAAGCTATTAAACAAAGAAACAAGAAATATACTCACCATAGAAGATCCAATTGAATATACGTTGGAAGGAATTAATCAAGTACAGTTAAAAGAAAGTATTGGATTAAATTTTTCTGCAGCATTGAGAACATTTCTTCGTCAGGATCCAGATGTAATAATGGTAGGAGAGATAAGAGATGTAGAAACGGCTACAATGGCTATTCGTGCATCCTTAACCGGGCACTTAGTATTATCAACTATACATACCAATTCTGCTTGGGGAACAATTTCAAGATTAGTGGATATGGGAGTTCCTGCATTTTTATTAGCCAGCACCCTAAATACAACAGTAGCACAACGGTTAATTAGATTACTCTGCAATACTTGTAAACAACAAGAAAATTTTGATGCTTCCTTATTCCCAAAACAATTTAAAGCATTTAAACCAATCCATCAACACTATGTAGCTAATGGCTGTGAACAATGTTATTATACAGGGTACAAGGGTAGAAAAGCTGTATATGAAATAATCCCAATAGACGAAGAACTTTTGCTCCACATTAAAAACAATAAATTTGAAATTAACGAAGAATTGAAATCTCGTAATATAAAAACACTTGCAGAAAATGCATTCGAGCTTTTTGAAAAGGGAGAAACTTCGTTAGAAGAAATATATTCATTATTATATAATTACTAATTTGAAAACATACATCTATCTAAAAAAAGTACTAATTGTACTTCTTCTATTAACGATACAAATTTATGCTAATGCTCAGGATACCAGTAGATTCAAAGGCATAGCTTATAAATTGAATGAATTATCGGGAATTACCAGTGGTTTAAATCAGAAAATAGATATTTCGGTTTCTGGTGTTACGCTACAAGAATTTTTAAGAGCAGTTTCAGAGTTAAGTGATTTAAATATTAATGTGGACCCAAGCATTTCTAATAAAGTCTTCAATAGCTTTAATCAGGAGCAAGTGAAAAACATTCTTCTTTTTGTGGTAAAAGAGTATAATCTCGATATTAATTTTACAGGCACCATAATGTCATTCGTGAAATATATTCCTGCTCCTAAAGTTTCAGAAATTGTACAGCAAAAAGAAATACTTATTAGGTATAATTCTTACAATAATTTATTAACCCTCGATTTAAAAGACGACACTTTAAGCAAGGTTGTAAAGAAAATAACTCAACTTACTAAGAAAAATTTAATTCTTGCACCTGGAATAGCAGATAAAAAAATAAATGTATACATCGAAGATCTTCCATTTGATGATGCCATACAAAAGTTTGCTTATACCAATGAATTAGGTTATGCCAAAACAATAGATAATGTGTATATATTAAAAAAAATGTCGGAAGATGATGATCTTCTAGCATTAGCACAAGAGAATAAAAGGCCTTCGGATAGAAAGAAGAATACCAGCAAAAACAACTCCTCTCAAAAGCAAGAAATATATGTTGATATAGAGACAGATACTGGCATGGGGGATTTGTTAACTGTAGAAGCTTTCAATTCGCAAATTGTAGATATTATTAAAGCAGTATCTCAAAAAACTGGAATAAGTTACTTTCTAT
>CALRIM020000028.1:0-23703 GCA_943360385.1 Rhizobium sp. Q54
CGGACTTTACAAAATGCTCTTTTAAAACAATATGTAAGTCTTTTTCTGCACAGCACGACATTTCATCCTTACTCTCCGTTTCTGTAGAGGTGGTTTCTTCTTCGCAACACGAGTCTGCCTTCGCTAGTATGCTGGTTTGCTTTAATTCATCATTACAATAATGGGCATATATTGTATATCCCACCGAATTTATCAGTAGGAATATTGCCATAATTGTAATGAATATCTTTTTCACAAGTACAGAAATATGTATAATTGTGGTTCAAATGAAATTTCAATCTAATTACAATGAATAAAGTATCGAATGTTGGATTTATGATCATCCTTGCCGTTATGGTAAGTCTATCGGCGTGTAAAAGTGCTCAAGAGAAAGAATATGACGAAATTGTAAAGTTAGAAAACACCTTATTTGGGGATCGTACGGAATTAAATGACTCCGTTGCAAAACTATTTCTACAGAAATCTGATTACTACATAAAAACCTATAAAGAAGACCCTAAAACTCCTGAGCTTTTATTTAAAACAGGAGAAGTATTAAATGGATTGAAAAGCTATGAATTTGCAATCCGAAGATTTCAAGATGTTTTTTTAAGATATCCAAAATCAAACAAGGCAGCTGAAAGCATGTTTATTTGTGGCTTTATTTATGAAAACAATTTGCAAAATTATGATGAAGCTGGAAGTTACTATAGAAGATTTATCAGAACATATCCTAATAATCCATTTGTGAAAGATGCAAGAATTTCTTTAGAAAATCTAGGGAAAACCCCGGAAGAAATGGTTAGAGAGTTTGAAAAGAAAAACAAAGTAGTGAATTAATAGACCACTACCTCATATTTTTTTTCTTCACGTATTTTTTTAACATATAGCTTATCCTCATCAGAATTCACATCACTAAGATATATTCGAATTTTGCAAGTAGGTAAGAGCCCATCTTTATTTAATAATCTATTTGATAAGACTAGAGCTTCAGCAATTTTCTCAAGTTGATTGTTTTTTCTGCATTTTTCGGAGTTAAAGAAAAAGAAAAAATTAAAATCATCAGAATTTTTTTTATCTCGGATGCTAACACCATCTAAAACGGCCTCTATACTTAACAGTCTATTTATACTATCCAAATCAAAGCCAACATTAGGTTCTATAGGTTTTATTTTACTAAGCTTATCTATTATGCTTTGCATGTCGTAAATACTAGTAGATACTAATGGATTAACTCCATTACTTATAAATAATATAAGTTTAGAATCTGTTTCTTGAATGGCATCATACAGTTTATTATTTAGCGCGTAATTAGTTAAATTCTCGGATGCATCTGCATAAATAACTACCCACTTTCCTTGCGCTTTTACTTCTATGGAAAACAGAAATACGATAAACAGAAAACAGTATTTCATTTGTTATATTTTTACACTTATACCCATATTCATATTAAAATACTGGATTCTGAATTTGTTGTTTAAATTCGTTAAGCTATTGATACCATTTCTAGAGTCACTTAAGCTTTTCAAATTATCATCAAACACATAAGTATTACTATTTCTATAATTAACACCAACATTAAAATATACTGTTCTAGACAATTGTCGATTATATCCAATTCCAAAACTATATGATGTAATAAATCTACTAACTGGCAAGGGCAAAGATCTCAATTGGAAATTATAAACACCAAAATCGTAGACTCCATTTTCATTAATTGTTAATCCAAATAAATAATCATAATAACCAGAATACGAAGCATCAGCATCCATTGAATATGTAGAAGAAAATTTTAACATGAAATAGTAAGCTCCCTCCACATACACAGAATTTTTACCGAATGTAAATCCCTTTTGTATAACTAAAGGTGCAGTTACGTAAACCAACTGGTGTTTTTCTCTGATATTATATACTTTATTTATTCTCAAATAAGGGTCTCCATCTGGATCTATCGATTGATAGGCATTAATATGGCTTGCTAAGTTCAGTTGATAATTAAATACATCTGCCCCACCTCCGAATTTAATATTGAAATAACCCTTTGTATTTGTTCTTCTACACAGGTTAAACATTACGTAATTAGAAAACGAACCATTATTTATTGAATTAATTCCCATAGTATCATTATCGGGTTTAATAGGAGAAGCTCCATTGGGAATAAAGTGATACTGCACATCTGCATATACCATCCATTTCCAAAAATTTATTTTCACAATATTCTTATCTTTTTTGGTATCTAATTTATTCCGAAAAAAAGGAATATTATCTGGCACTCGATACATTTTAAACATCACATCATTGTGATAAGGAATAATTAAATATTCGCTGCTTTTGGTTGTATTTTTTAAAAGAGTATACCCATTGCTTCCTACTTTAAAAATTTTATCGTTTATTAAAATAGTATCATTACTGAGCATTGTTTTATTACCAAAACCTCTAACTTGTGAATATAGTTGAATATACGACCCTCTTCTATCGACATTAGAAATAGTACTTATAGTAAATTTTTTAGATGATATCTCGTAAATAATATCAAAGCGTACATTAAACGTATCTGTATAATCCAATCCGTTTTTTGCAATACTCCAAATTTTCTTCTTTGCCAAAATACTAACATTTGCAATGTCGGCTCCTTCCATCGTAACCACACCAATCTCATAAGGGCTAACTTCTACAGACAGAAAAGAGGTATCAGCATAATACTTCCGAATTAATTTCAGGTATTCATCTGGAGTGATTTTTGTATTCAATTCATTTTCTGGCATTACATCATTAAAAATAACTGAACTTGTAGAATGAAATAATCCTGAAAAATCATCAAAATTATTTTTATTCGAAAACTTAATGATGCTTTCATATTTAGAAATGAGTGCTAATGCCTTAACATTAATCACTCTTGACATTGAATCAGTAGCAAAAATTTGCGCTCTACTTACTGATGTCGATAGCACCCATAGCAGTATGAAAATCACCTTAAATTTCATCATCTACTTAAAATAATGCGTTCGGTTAGTATGCCCTCAGAGGTGTTAAATACTAGTAAATATATGCCTGATGGGAGGTTCTCTTTAAATTCAAAAGTATTTACACTTATGTTTTTTATTAGTTCTACTTTATTTCCCAATACATCAAAACAAGTTAGCGTCACATCAGAAAGGTCGATTCCCTCTAAATTAAATTTCCCAGATGTTGGATTTGGGTAGACTGCAAAGCTATGTTTATTCTTTGTTGGCACTCCTAATGATAATGCATCGAAATTATAATAGGTAGTTGTTATACAATCCAAGAACCATGTTTTAACATAATAAATATATCTAGTTGTATCAAAAACATGTGGTAATAATATATATCGAAGATTCGCATTCGGGATATCTTCTGTAATTTTGGTTACTTTATTAATGAATCCCCATTGATAATGAATTCCAATTGTGGAATCTTTACTTACTAAAATATTGGAGTTCGATTTCCTTATAATTCTTGTAATCGTTGGGGCTTCGGTTTCTTTAAAAAGAATTGGGAATTTCATAAAATTGAAGCAACCTGTTTCTTTATTCGTTTGTTTAATAAAGATAGTGTCGGAGCCTTCAGTATTATCCCAAGTTATAAATACACTTGTTTTTGTTATATCAGTAAGTATCGCGCCCTTTGAAATATTCCATTCATAAGAATAATCACCAGACTTGTGATCTAAACTATAAAACAATTCTTGTTGATTTCTACATACTTCAGATATACCTTTTACGAATGTTGTATCTGGTAATTTTAGAGAGGAAATAGTTACTACGTTAGAGGTGTCACTTCCACAAGAAAAAGTAGAGGAATTTATTAAACGAAAATAGGTTGTTCTGAGTAAATTAGTCATAGGTAAGGTGTCTGCAGTTTGTCCTTGCATATCCCCCCAATTTATGCTATCAGCAGACGATTGCCATTGATAAGTATAAATTAAACTTCCTCCTTTAGGTTTTTGAGTCATGTATAATGGAACTGGAACATAGCCATAACACAATTTAACTGAATTGCCAATTGTTGCGCCCTCAAACTTTTTATACACACTTACTTTAATTATATTGGAATATACAACACCACAACCCAGAGTAGAAATTACCTTTAGTCGATAATATTTATTCGCAATACTTTTATTCACTTGCAATACCGTGTCTGTTGCAGCAACTTGATTTTGAAAATTAATGGAGTCGTTTGAAACTTGCCATTGATAACTATACAAGCCATTCGCCCCTATTGGTTTTGTTGTGATTCCAAACTTAGTGGGAATAGCATTATAACATATCGATTGATTACCATAAATCACTGCTGGTAACAATTCCGAATAAACATTTATTTTAATAGAATCGGAAGCAATACTTCCACATCCAAATAGCGAGGTTGCTACAATTCTGTAGTATTTTGCGGTGGTTAACGGTCCAGTAAATAATTTCAAACCTGTTTCACCAGCAATATCAACCCAACTACTTCCTTCATTAGAAGATTGCCATTGATAAGAAAATTTTGTATTTCCTCCTTGTGCCAATTGAACAACACGTAACGTATCTGCAGGAGTATTATAACAAATACTTTGATTACTAGAAATACGAGCTTTTATTATGCTTGGCCAAACTTTTATTGTTACAGCATTACTTGTGTAAGACCCACACCCTGCCCCAGAAAAAATAATAACTCTATAGTAGGTGGTTACCTTAATGGCATTGGGTTTATATAGTTTATTGGTTTGCCCTGTTATATTTACCCAGTTAACATTATTTGTAGAAGATTGCCATTGGTAATTGTACACTCCATTTCCACCAGTAGGATTCGTTATTAACCTCAACGTATCTGGAATAAAATCATAACAAATCGTGTCGTTTGATTGCACATCAGACCCAACAAAAGGGGCATAGACTTTTATCTTAATAATATTTGTAAATAATATTCCACAACCATTAACACTAGTAACTATCACTCTATAAAAACTGGTAGTCGTTAAAGAAGGGGGCGAATATACTAACCCTGTTGCCCCTGTTATATTTGTAAATAAAATTGAATCCGTAGAAAGTTGCCACTGATAAGTATAACTCCCTCCTCCTCCTGATGGTATATTTTGGAAACTAAGTATAGAGGGTGTACTCCCAAAACAAATCGCTTGTGAAGTTTTTATCGTACCCGAAGTCATGTCTTGAAAAACAGAAACTAAAACACTATCTGTAAACAAACTAGTGCAATTTTTCCATGTTGCTTTAACCCTATAAAATTTTGTTACATCGTTTTTTGCAAGTACTAATTCTTTAGCTGTTTTACCTAATAAGTTTACCCATAATGTTCCATTAATAGATGATTGCCATTGATAGGTGACATCTGTACCTAAGAATGGACTTGTAACTATTTCTAAAGTGTCTGGATCTTCATTAAAACAAACAGTTTGAGCACCAAAAATTGCGGGTTTAATAATAGGAGATAATGGAATTACAGTTGCAGTATCAGAAAAATAAACACCACAACCATATCGATGTGTTGCCTTCACTCTATAAAAGGTGGAAGCTACAATAGATTGAATACTGGATTTACTACTAGTAGTATCATTTAATAAATCCACCCAATTAATATTATTCGTAGAAATTTGCCATTGATAATGATAGTCTGAATTTCCAGGGATGGGCCCAGGGAACACTGTTAACGAATCTGGATTCCCATTATAACAAATTCTAAAATTATTTTTTAGTAAAGACGGCTTAATTAATTTAGGATGAAATTTTACAAAAACGGTATCTGTAAATAAACTACCGCATCCAGAGAGTGAATTCGCTTTCAATCTAAAATAAGTGCTGGTGTGAAATGTATCAATTGATAAAAATGTACCGTTAGCGTTTACCAAATCAACCCATACTATTGCATTACTTGACTTTTGCCACTGGTAAGTAAAAACACTATCTCCACCACTTGGAAATTGAGAAAGTTCAAGTGTATCTGCAATAGCACCAAAACATATATGTTGGTTAGCAGTTATTTTTGGCTTATTAAATGCAGCTCTAACAAAAAGTAAGCTAGCCTTGGTAGTATCTTTGTGTATACCCAAACCTGCCGAATCTATAATGCATCTTACTTTATAATTATTAAGTAATGAACTAACATGCAGGAATATGATCGAGTCATTGGTAACTCCAATTATGTTAGAAGTTGCGACTATATTATTCCAGCCTGTTGTTGAAGAATCTTGCCATCTAAAAGTGGCATTAGGGTCTGTATTATTTTGAAGATGAAAAAGTGCTGCATTATTAAAACAAACCCGTTGACGGGTTGGGTTAACACTAACTTGTGCTCTTGCATTATTTAATACTCCTGACAAGCAAAATGCAAATAATATAAATACCTTAATAACGCGAATACGCATAAAATAGAATGGGTTGCATTAAAATTAAGGTATTTGAATCAATAATCAAAGACTAGAATATTCCACTCTGTCTTTCAATTGCCGATTCATTTCTTCAAACCCATCCCTAGTGTCTGTATCTAACATTTTCTTTAAAAATGGGACTAAAACACCCGAAAAAATTTCACTCTGAATAAAAGTAGTAGTGCCATCTAAATTATCAATTAATTGAAATCTGTGCTCCCCATCAAATATTCCTTTTATACCCAAATGACCTACCCATTTAAATTCTTTATTTACATTATACACAAGTAGCGTTGGTGTAAATTTCATTTTTTTACCGTTTGGAGGATGAATCTTAACTTTAAATTTAGAATCCACTATCATCTCTCCTTCTACGCTTTTAATAAATGGATTCCAATCTGGATATTTATTAAAATCTGTTAGTACTTGCCATACCTTTTCTACACTTGAGTTTATTACAAGTTGTGTTCTGATTTCTTTTGCCATGATACTTATTGTTTAACTCTGCAAATATCTGCAGTAAGTATGTATTGGCTCTTGACATTTATCAAGAATTACTTTTTTCTGATTCGGCTAAACGTTTCGGCAGACATACCAAGCATAGAAGCAATGTATTGAAGGGGGACTTGATTAAAAAGTTCCTTATTGTTTTCGAAAAATAAATGATAACGTTCTTCTGCCGACATCGATAAATGTGCAAAAATCCTGTCCTCTAAAATGGTGAAGCACTTAGCAATAAACATTTTTTCGATCTGATGCCATTGGGGTAAAATATCGCCAAGTCTATCGTAATCATCTTTATTTAGAACGTAAATTGTAGAATCAGTAAGAGCTTGAATATTCCACCTAGCAGGTGAATTAAAAAGTAAACTAGAAAGGTCTGTAACGAAATAACCTTTAGTAGAAATCCATTGCGTTATTTCCTTCTCTTCGGTATTTACGTAAATACGAAACATCCCTTCTTTTATAAACGATAGATGGTTACAAGAATTTCCTGTTTCTAAAATATATTCCCCTCTTTTAATTTTCTTTTCTTTAAAAAGTGTAACTACTTTTTGAAGTTCCGTTTCTTCAACAATATTAAAATAGGATTGAATATATAGCTGTAGGTCTGTCATTTCTATTGCGTACCTTTAGTATTTCAACAATAATACTGATAAATATAGCATGAATGAAGGACTAAGTCAAGCGGAAGTAAAAACCAAATTAGCCACTGTTGGGTACAACGAACTAGCCTCATCCAAACCCAAAAACATTGGCCGAATTGCTTTAGAGGTAATGAAAGAGCCAATGTTTATCCTTCTAATCAGTTGCGGAATACTATATATATTACTTGGTGATTACAGAGAAGGCATCATCCTTTCCTCAAGCATATTTATTATAATTTTCATCACTTTTTATCAATATCAGAAAACTGAAAAAGCACTTAGTGCATTAAAAAAGCTTGCATCTCCTAGGGCACTTGTTTTAAGAGATGGGGAATTTATAAAAGTGGCTGGTCGAGAATTAGTCCCTGAGGATATTATAGTAGTAAATGAAGGTGATAGAGTTCCTGCTGATGCTGAATTAATTGAAAGCACAAATTTAACTATAGATGAATCATTATTAACTGGAGAATCTATAGCTGCAGAAAAAAATAATCAGACTGAAAACAAAGGCAACCTGATTTTTAGTGGAACATTAGTTGTACAAGGTAGTGGTAAAGCAAAAATAACGGCAACTGGAAAAAATACACAATTTGGTAAAATTGGTAAATCATTAGAAAGCATTGAACAGGATGAAACTAGGTTACAGAAGGAAATGAAAATACTTATCCGAAACTTATTCATTTTCGGTGGGATTATCAGTGCGGGAGTTGTCATTGCCTTTTACATTACAAGAGGTAACTTCATTCAATCTCTATTATCTGGACTCGCCTCCTCCATGGCAATTCTTCCAGAAGAATTCCCTGTTGTATTAACAGTTTTTATGGCACTTGGTGCATGGAGATTATCCAAAAATAATGTTTTGACTAGAACCCCTTCTGCTATTGAGACATTAGGCTCTGCAACTGTATTGTGTTCCGACAAAACAGGCACTATCACTCAAAATAAAATGCAAGTAAAAGCATTTTATGTCGACAATAAACTCTTTATAGATTCTGCATTTTTAAATAACAAAGTTGAGTTAGAAGAAATCTCACAACTATCATTTTTTGCCAGTCAAAAAGATCCGATTGATCCAATGGAAAAGGCCATCGTAGATTGTTATCAATTGAATTACAAATATAAAAATGAAGAATACACTTTAGTTAAGGAGTATCCATTGCAACGAGAATTATCTGCTATGACACGTGTGCTTGAACATCATAAATCGAAAAGTAGAATATTGTCGGCGAAGGGTGCACCTGAAGCAATTTTCAAATTGTGTCAATTGGAAGAAACAAAAATCAAAGAATTACAAAATATAATAAAAGAGAATGCTGCCTATGGATACCGAATATTGGGAGTTGCTAAAGGCGAATATTCTGAAAACACTCTACCTGATTCTCAAACAGAAATAAACTATTCATTTATTGGACTAATAATTTTAGAGGACCCCATACGAGCGGAGGTCCCAAAGGCTATAAAAGAATGTAAGGAAGCTGGGATAAGGGTAATAATGATTACTGGTGATCATCCAGCAACTGCAAGAAGCATCGGCAATCAAATTGGAATGGATAGCAATGCAGAAATTGTTACTGGAGTAGAATTAGAAAAAATGAATGATGAAGAGTTAAAAAATAAAATTAGAAATATAAATATTTTTGCAAGAGTAATACCTGAACAAAAATTGAGAATTGTATTAGCTCTAAAAGCAAACAATGAAATTGTGGCAATGACAGGAGATGGAGTGAATGATGCGCCAGCATTAAAAGCGGCAAACATAGGTATTGCCATGGGAAAAAAAGGAACAGATGTAGCAAGAGAAGCCTCTTCATTAGTACTATTAGACGACAATTTTGCTTCAATAGTTTCTGCAATTAGAAACGGCAGGAAAGTATTTGACAATCTGCAAAAAGCAATGTCGTACATTATTGCAATACATATACCAATTATAGGACTTGCATTAATTCCTGCTTTTAATCCAGTCCTGCCAATTTTACTCTTTCCATTACACATCGTTTTCATGGAATTAATTATCGACCCAATTTGTTCAATTGCTTTTGAATCTGAACAAGAAGAAAAAGGGATTATGCAAAGACCACCAAGGAATCCGAATGAGAAATTTTTTGGATTCAAAAAAATAATTATTAGCTCACTACAAGGATTATTGCTTTTAATTATGGTGATGTTTGTTTACTATTTATCTTTTATTGAAGGGCATTCGGAAGGAGAAGCAAGAGCCATTACTTTTTCTTCTCTCATAATTGGAAATATCTTTTTAATACTTACAAATTTATCGAAAACTAGAAGTTTCGTAACTGTACTATTGGAAAGGAATTGGGCAGTAATAATAATTCTTAGCATCGCCTTTATAATGCTTTGGGTTATTTTAACTATTCCTATGATGCAAAATTTATTTAGTGTCGAATTTCCAGGTTATAAACATTTAGTAATCTCCATTCTAGGAGCAGTTGGAATATTAGTAATACTAGAGTTATTTAAATACTTTAAACTAAAGAACTAGTTATGATTAAATGCACACAAAACTAAATTTATAAATTATTTCAATATTATTCGACTCACCTATTTCTTTTCATTATTTACAACAACAATGGATCATAATTCGAGGTGTTTTAGTGTATTAGACGATTTTCAGGTTGCATTCCCTCGCAACATATTAAAAGAGATGTTGGACGTAAGATGTGGGACATTACACTAAGAATTCTTTATTCCAATGCAAAAAAGAATATTTATTTTTATTATTATTATAATTGAAATATAAAACTATCGAATATGAGAATTCAACTATCTACCTTCAATTATCCATTTTCATTTTTCGTATTTCTATTTATTTTTCTGAGTATAGAGGTATTTTCACAAGATAGAATTACTACAAAAGCAGGTACTGTTTTAAATGTCAAAATAATCCATGTTGATGCTGAAAATATATTCTTTCATCAATCTATAGACACCAGTAAAACGATTAGAAAAGTATCTCAAAAATCGATAAGCAATTACGAATATAATTCCATTGAGAATGGCAGTAACAAAAATGTATTAACCGAAGATTCTTTAATGTTTGTATGCTATTTGAGAGATGTGGAAGGGATTTATTATACAAACAACCATGAGTTAATAAATATAAATGAACAGAAAAAAATGGCTAGAAGAGACTCTCTGGCAATTGTAAAATTAAATAAAATACCTACTGCAAAAAAAAGGTTTAGTAATGCAGGGAGTTGTTTAATTGCGGCATCTGTATTTTTAGTAGCCGGAAGTGCAATAAATATTTATGCGGAAAATAGAAAAATAAAAGATAATCCATACCAGTACGAAATTGACATCTTCAATGAGGACCAAAAATTTTTACGAACTGGTGCCTATTTGTGTTATGGCTTCTCGGGTTTGTTTATATTAGGTGCAGGAATAAATTTAGAGTCGGGCGCTATGCAACTGAAACCCTAACTAAACTTGCCAATTTGTCTGCGGGAATAAATGAAGGGTCGATAAGTTTAAGAACCAGTTTTATATTCTTCTGACGGTTTATAAATTTTTCTAATTCTAACGCATCAGCATTCGTTTTGCCCGCTTCGAATGCAGCCATCAATTTCCAATCATTAAATTTACCAGTATACTTATTTGTTGTATCGGAATTATGTTGAGTTAAACTTTCTGTAGGGCTTTCAGAATGCCCTACAAAATATTTGTCTGCAGATGGGGAATAAATGATATATAGGTAAACCATAGAGTTAATATGTTAATATGCTAGTATGCTGATATGCTAATATGCTGATGTGCTGATATGCTAATGAAATGGTGTATAGTGAATGATAATTATTTAGATTTCGAATTTTGTAAGATTTACAAATTCTTGTAATCTCTCATTAAGTTCAACATCTTTTAAATCGTTAATTCTTTCTGATCCAAATTTTTCTACACAGAAAGAGGCCATTGCCGATCCATAAATAATTGCACGTTTCATTCCTTCATAAGAAATATCGCCTGTTTTAGCTATGTATCCGATAAAACCACCTGCAAAGGTATCACCAGCACCAGTTGGGTCGAATACTTCTTCTAATGGAAGCGCAGGTGCAGAGAACACCTTATTTTCATGAAACAGCAGTGCACCATGTTCCCCCTTTTTAATAATTAGGTACTTAGGGCCCATCGCTAATATTTTGCGTGAAGCTTTTACTAACGAGTATTCGCCAGAAAGTTGGCGGGCTTCTTCATCATTGATTGTTAATACATCCACCATGCTTAAAGTCACCTTTAAATCTTCCATGGCGATGTCCATCCAAAAATTCATGGTATCCATTACAATTAACTTTGGACGGTTATGCATACGTTCAATAACTGTTTGTTGAACTTTAGGGGTTAGGTTACCTAGCATTAAGTATTCGCAATCTTGGTAAGACTCTGGAATAATAGGATCGAAATCTGCCAGTACATTTAATTCTGTTACTAAAGTATCCCTACTATTCAAGTCATTATGGTATTTTCCCGACCAAAAGAAAGATTTTTCACCTTGTTTAATTTGTAGCCCTTCGGTAGAAATCCCCCTTTTATGGAAGTGCTCAATGTCTTTTTGAGGGAAGTCATCCCCCACTACAGCTACTATTTTTGTCTTATTATAGAAGTATGAAGCGGCGATGCTAGCATAGGTTGCAGCTCCTCCAACAATTTTATCTGTTTTCCCAAATGGGGTTTCTATGGCGTCAAATGCCACAGTACCAATGACTACTAAACTCATGAATATTTATTTTAAAATAATTTGTCACAAATATTGCATTTTTAAATGAAATCGCCTAATATTGCATTCCCAAAAGAAAAGCACGCTTTTTTTTTAGGGAACATAACCAGACACTCCTGAATAGCTCAGCTGGTTAGAGCATCTGACTGTTAATCAGAGGGTCGCTGGTTCGAGTCCAGCTTCAGGAGCCAAAGCCTTACAGAAATGTGAGGCTTTTTTGTTTGTCATTCTTCAATACTTGTCCGGACTGCATTACAATTTTCGTTTTCTTTCGTTAAAAGACTTTGTCTGTTCGTCAAAAATGTAAATTAAAGGTTTGCAATGAAAGCAGTCGTCATAAAAGCCACTTGTGTCAGGTGGATTTACAATTAGCATTTTGCTGTTTACTCGAAAATCATAACCTAATGTAGCACCCGGAGAGTCGTAAATTTTTCCTGTTTTTCTGTCAATAACCAAACTACTTTGACAAGGGCTACCACAACCCCAATAAACAAATGAATAATGTCCTGCAAAATTTGCTGAGTCAGAACTATATCCTTCTTTCAGTCTTGTCCGAAAGTTATTTGCGTATTTATTTGATTTCAAGTCAAGTTCAGCATATTTTTTATGGTCAACTGAAATTACTTTAAACTCGTAAAAACCAATGTACGGTTCAAATTTTATTGAAGCGTAGGAAATTTTGTCTTTGTCGATAGTTGTGTCACCGTACAATCTTAGATTTTCAGTTTCGTGAATTAGGTCAATTGTCGGTCGTGATATTTTTGATTGCGTGTTAGTTAGGCTGTCTTGTTCAACAGTTTTTGGTTTTCAATCGACACAGATTTTATATCGTGTTTACACGATAAAGCCAAAAAGTTCAAGGTCAATAAGGCGATAAACGATTTCATATAATTATGCATTACGGATTGCGGCTACAAGAAGGTGGCGATTCTCACCACAAATGTTGATGCGGAGAACCAATGTTTGATTAAACACAAATGTGTCTGCGGAGCAATCAACCGCCACTTTTGCCAGGCCCGTGTTATGCGTTTGTGGTTCTTTGTTCGTCATTCTTTACTATAAATTTTGCCCTCTCATAAAGTTCGTCAAAGGTTAATATTTCGGGATTAGTCTGATTTTGTCTAAACAATTCAAAAGAACTAAACTTGTCTTCATTTACGCCTTGTTCGCTATTAAATTCCCTTAAATGTCCTATTACGACAAATGATTTAGGTTGATAAATAAAGATTTGTTCCCCAGTCAGATTGCCAACTTTATCTTTAATCTCGACTTTGGTGCTTAATTCTTTGATAGATTTCTGAACGGTTTTTTGTGCTTGTGCAATTGCTCCAGCCAACTCGTCAGAAATTGCCCAACATTCTCCACGATAAGGGTCGTTTATCTGTTTTAATAGGTCTTTTTTATGTGTCTTAATTTCGCCAAAGCAAAATGAATTAATTAATCCTCTTGTTTTCAAGAGTGCGTCTATTCTCTTACCTGAGTTATTAAAATCAAAACCTGTCACAACTTGTTCTAACTTTTTGTCTTCAAGTGGAGAGTTGAATACGTAATTCAATCCATAACCAAAAATCCATGTGTTTCTTTCAAAAAAGTCTTGCCATACGTACTCATCGCCAATTTTTTTATTAAACTCTCTTTTTGTTTTCTCAAAAAAAATCTCGTCCTCCAATAATTGTCTAAATATTTCAAGTTGTTTCTTTCTATGTGCTAGGTTTTGTATATCATCTGCTGTTATATCGTGTTTTACTATTTCATTGATTATTTCTGGATTCTTTAAAATTAAATCAACCGTTTGTTCTTTGGTAAGAACTATTTCCTTTAAAATACTATCATCGAATTTTTCGCTGTTACTATTGGAAAGGGGCAGTAATCCAATGTTCCGAATAAAATTGAATAGAGTTAATATTTCGTCTCCTTGAAACGTGAAATAAGTGTTATGCGGAGAACTTGTGTCTGTCGTAAACTTCTGAATTGTCAAAGTAGTTATTCCTCTTGTGTCCTCATAGAATTTAGCCTTTATTTCTTGTCTACCACCTGGAGTAATACGTAAGGAAGTTTGTTTTCCATCTTTAATAAAATGGTGGTCTTCTGTAGTCTCTATAATTTTTGAAACAATACGAAATGGTCTCTTAATTTCCTCAATCTCATCATTGTCATTTTTAACGAGGAATTTTGCGTCTAACGACTTACTAAGATAAACTTTGTCAGTTCTCTTGTTCATGAAGTAATCATAATCTGTTGGTTCGTCTGTCATCTGTGTCTCGGTTTAACATAACGCATAACGTGTCGCCTGTTTGAGAAGTTGCGAAAAAAGGAGCAGAGTTCTCTCTGCCAAGATACAACTTTCTTGGTTTTATGAATGTTTCAATTACCAACAAACCAGAAATTTCTTAAACAGGCTGTTATATGCAGGCGTTACAAGCTGATCAGAACCTCCCTATGTTTATGTTTTCTGATTTCACGTTCAAAGGTTTTGAATTCTTCACTTTTTAATATCCCTTTAGCAAGTTTAATTTTATCAATAAACTCCCAAACTGTTTTGTCATTTCTTGTTCTTAAAACACAATGAAATCTTGTAGCAATAAAAAAGTAACCTTCGTCTTTTTGACGTTCTATGAATTCGACGTGATGTTCCGAAAGAGTAATAATTTCGTCATTGATTTCAGCAAAACCATTTTGATACTCGCTGTAAGAAATATGATTCTCTCCATCTACGATTGCAGTATAATAAGTTTCTTTACCATTGACCATAAAGGGCTCGCTTTTGTCGTAGTGAACCAATATAAAATCATTAAAAAAACTATTGTCATAATGAATCCATAATTCCTTTATTTTATATTCACTATCTCCAAACTTCCAAATACCACTTCCTTTATTTTTTAATCTAAAATCAATATTGCCTAAGCCATCATGCCACCATAAGTGATTTTCAAATAATTCTTCTTGATCTTTAAAACTTTGAAATAACCTGTCAATTCGTGATATATTATCGGAGTGGATTATTCCTGTTTCATTTTTCGGAAAATTACTTACGAGTACTTCTCCGAAATTGTAAATATATTTCCAAACGTTTGGTTCTTTTTTTAAAAGTTCTTTAAAGAAATCTTTTATTTCTTTGATGCTTTGAAATCTATCTTCAGGGTTATTGCTTAGACACTTTTCGATAATATAGTCATAATCTCTAAGGTTGTTGAATACTGATTTTATTTTTTTTCTATTTGTTCCTCTATGTGTTTCTCCTGTGGCATACCATTGAAGGACTTGTCCAATTGCATAAATATCCATAGTTGGATGTGCAGTCACACCAGTGTTTTCTTGCTCGGGCGCAGAAAATAATCTATTCCCAATTCTTTCTTTTGAATCTGTTTGGGCTCTTAATTCAAATATTTCTGGATTATAATTTGCAATTCCAAAATCTGCTAACACAAATTCTTCCTTATCAAGAAGTATATTTTCTGGTTTGATATCTCTATGTATTATTCCTTGGTCATGTATTGACTCTACAGTAGATAAAAGAAAATCTGATAAATTCACGAAGTCATCTGAGGAAGATGCTGTTTCTTTTGCTAACGACTTAGCATATAGTTTCATCAAAATTACAGGAATTTCCAAAATTCCTTCTTCATCTTCAATTTTTAATATATCAAAGTCAACATATCTAACAATACCTTTCGAATAGTTAAGCGTAACCACGTTAAAATATTCTGCCAGAAATCTTTGTTTTTTCGTTTGTAACATTTTCCCTGTCGCATCAGAAAGAAGAAACTTTATAGCAAAAACATTATTGAGACTTTTTCCAGAATAAACAATTCCGTTTCCTCCTTGGCCGATTTTATCCACCAATTCTACTTCGCCAATTGACAAGGTTATTTTTGATTCAGTGCTTTTGATAAATGCTGAAAATCTATTTAATATTATCATGTTGATTTTTAGAGCTTGCGTATAACGTTTTCGGGCTTGGCGATGTGGCGATTTTTACCACAAATGTTGATGCGGAGAACCAAACTTTGATTAACCACAAATGTGTCTGCGGGGCACTGAACCGCCACTTTTGCCAAACGCCTGTTATGGGATGCCTTTTTATTCATTTTTTATTTTGAAGTCTCCATTAATTGGAAACCTCTTTGTGATTGTGTCAAGTTGATGTACAAGTTCCTTTATAGATGTCTGGTCAAACCCCATTGTAAATGAAAGTTGTCCTCCATAACCTGGTTGGTCGCTAGCAAGAGCGCTAACTTCAAAGTGTCCTATTCCGTCACCAACTATTTTAGGTTCGAGCTGTCCCTCAAGTCCTGAAAATGTAGCCGAGCCTTTTAAGTTGTCATAAAGAGGTCTTAGTTCTTGTTTAAATTTTTCAAAGTCAATGGTCATAAATTCAGCGTCAAACTGTCCAGAGAATTTACCTCCTTTAACTATCACAGTTGTAATAATCCAATTATTGTCGTAATCGATTTCAGAGCCTTCTCGAACAAGTCTTTTAGGCTCTAGCCGAACGATGTCTCCAGCGTCAGATATTTCAAAATATATTTCTTGTCTTTCTGTCATTGTTGTGTCGTCCTAAGGTTGCCCATAACGTTTTGTGGGTTTAAGCAGTTGGCGATTTCGGAGCACAAAACTGTCACCCAGCACGAAAGTTTGATTGGAAAACTGAACTTCATTTAACCACTGAACCGCTAATTTCTTAAACCCGCTGTTACCAGCTGGGCTTTGTCCTTCGAGGTTTATCATTTTACTACTTTTAAATATTTATATGCGTCTCCCGATTTTAATAAAACATATTCACTCCAAAATTTGCTGTCGTCAAGACTTTCAAAGGAAAAATTCCATTCAGTCAATGTTTGTAATTGTGCTATTACAATACTACCGTAGTGCCAAATTTTATCTTTGATTGTCTTTTCATCGAAGGGATGTTCAGTAAAATAAGTCCATTCCAAAATTTGCCCATTCTGCTTGAATAATAGAAAATATCTTATTTTCTTTTCACCTTTGTCATTAACAATCTGAATTGGATTGAGAATTACTTCTTTACTCATTGGGAAAATTAATATGAATTCATCTTTATTTAACAAAACATAGTTGGTGAATTCAAGCGGGTTTTGTTTTTTCTTGTTTTCGTAAAATGGTCTGAAAATATTGTTTGAAATGGAAGAATTGAATGACTTTTCCTCTTCTCCTTTTATTTTCTTCAATTCATCAGCAACAATCTCATACATTCCAATGTAATCTCGATTTTCCTTTTCATCTGTCTTCCAAATGGACTCACCATACTTCTCCCACTCAGAATCTTTTGTAAGGTCGGGTACTTTTTTAAACAATTTTGTTTCCCAAAAGTCTGGACTAAATTCCGTTGAATTTTCTTTGAAGAAATTCCATTGTTGTAGGTTATTAAAGAATTTTTGTTGACCATCATTTAATGTCTTTGCTTCAAAGTATGTAACGTTGGATTTTTCATAATACCATTTGTCTTTGTACTTCAACCCTTTAACGATATACCCGTACGTTTGGGGAATGTCGTCCAAAAATCCTTCGTCTTTTATGTCTTTATTTGAAATGATATTTACATTTTTATCCTTTTTATTATCCTTTAATGTCTTGAAATCTTGTGCGGAGACTTGCTCTAAAAAGAATGCAACAAATTTACTTTTGTCGTTGCTAAAGAGAGCTTGATAAGCTATGTCAATATTGATGTTACTGTCTAAAGAAGGAATTACATTTCTAATCAATTGTTTGTCTAAAGGCTGATTGAAATAACTATTCATTAAAACATCAAATCTTTCTTGCTGTAATTGTTTTTCTCTTTTTAATGTAGGGCTATTTGATGCAATGGTATAAATAACTTCTCCCAATGCTTGTGATAAAGCATTATTTAAAGTGCAATTAATTGTTTTGTCTTCACAGGCAAACTCAAAACCAGGATTACTCCAGTCGCCAATGTATGTTTTGTCCAGAAGTATTGAATTTGAAACATTGTCGTAAAGTTGAACCGAAATTTTTGCATAGCTAATTTTATTCTCTTTGTACAGTTCAATTGAAGCGAAATTTAAAACGTATTGAAGTTTTTCCTTTTCTGAGTATGTTTTCAAGTCATCCAATGTGCAGTTGCTTTTGGCGTCTTTCAGTTTTATTAATAGATTAGGAAATTTCTCAAAGAAACGATACGCCAAAAATTGCTCAGAAAAAAAACTTGCTTGTTTAAAAAAGTCAAGGTCATTAGAAAACGCTATTTCACTTTTGGTAATAATTTGTATATTCTCTGGTTGCCTTTTAAAATCGGGTGAATTAAGAGCTTGTTCTTGCTCTGAAAGATTTGTGTTTTTCTTGATTTCCTTATTGTAATTTATAACTTCTTTGTCAAACGCTTTCTCGTATTTTGTCACGTTTGGTGCAAGTATTAGAATTTGCGGTTCGTATACTGTCTGTCCAAAAGTTGTTGTTAAGGTCAGTAAAAATAATATTGTCATTAAATATTTCAACATTGTCGTGTCGTTTTTTAGCCTTGCTGGTAACGGTCCGAAGCTAAGCCTCGGGTGGGTTTAATGTACAAATTATTTTATAGGCCTTGTAATTTAAACACATATTTCTCCTAAATTATAAGGCCTAAGCACTACAGCCCACCTGGGGCTTAGCTGATGTTAGCAGTCGATTAATTTTTTCTAAATACTAAATTGTGTTTTTCCAAATCGTTTCGTTTAAATACTTTTTCGCTAGATTTTTTATAAAGTGAATAAATATATTTAAAACTGTTATTTTGGTATAGTAATTTATTTATGCTTTCAAAAGTTATTTCACTATCAGATTCTGTATCAAATTCAATAAAATATGAAGTGAATATTAGAGTGTCTTTTACAAATGAATATTTGCATTTTTCTTCACCAGTGTCAGTGCTAATATATGTTAGGTTTTTTGGATTATTAAATATTATTGTATCTGGTTTTTCTCCATTTAGCCCAACTTCTCCGATAATCCATTTTGAATTTTTGAATTCCTCATAATTCAAATTCTCGGCACCTTCATTTCTATTTATATCAAGATTAACTATTTTATTTTCGATTTTATTGTTAGTCTTTTTACATGAAGTTAATAATACAAAGATTCCGAATATTAGGGTTCTTATTTTCATTTTCTCTTTATGGTTTAAATGACTGCTAACGGTCGAGGCTATGCGCAGTGCAGGATTACGAAGCTGCGTCTGTATCAACCGAGACGAAAATTTGCGACGAGAACTGCACTTGCAAAACCTCTGAAACCCGCATTGCGTATGAGCTTTTGTTGGCGGCTGCCCATTTTTACTAATATTATTGAAATCATTACTAATCAATCCTAACACACATCCATGTTGCATCTGCTACCGGCGTTTCATCTACATATGCAATGCCCGATTGTTTAATAATTTTCTCACTCAATCGAATATTTTTAATCTCGTATCTTACTTTATCACCAAACTTTACACCCTTATAAAAATTGGCATTCTCAATGCTTACTAATCCAAATAATCCTTGAGTAATTCCAAGCATTTTCACCCCAGCACCGCCGCACTGAGCCATGGATTCAATAATTATCATGCCTGGTACAAATTTAAAATCAGGGAAACTCCCTTTCAAAATCTGTTCCGAGTTATCAAAAGTCCGGTTTCCAACTATCTTATCAGATTCCACTGTAGTGATTTCATCCACAAATAAGAATGGAGCTCTATGTGGAATTAATGTTTCTATATCTTTCATATTTCTAACTTATTCAAATCAATTAGACAATATTATTAATTTTCGCATTACACTTTCATTGGAGACATTTTTTGGGGTTGCCGCCAACGGTCCGCAGATTTGCGATGGGCAGGCATACTACCACAAATGTTTATTTTAAGATACAAAATTTCTTCAAGCACAAAAGTGTCTGTAGTGCGCGAAACCCCGCCTATTGCAAATGTGCTGTTATGCAACGTTTTTTCTTTCAAGGATATCCTGATAAGTTATTTGCTTTATTTTTTTGCTTCTTATAATCTGTGTCACTAAAAGTGTCAAGGAAAGCGAAACCCATAACCAATAACGATATTCAAATGACCACCAAATAAATGTCGGAACTATAATTAACCATTGAATAACCATTATAACTTTTACGTGTCTTGAGTTTTTGATAAAAAATAATGTGTCTAAAATCAGCATAACAATACCAAACCCAATTATCGGTAAAAATCCATATGTAAGTAAAAAAACAGGGGTCATTATAATTCCTAATAACCAATTCTCTATTGTGTTAGCTGCTGAATGGTCAAGTCCCAAAGTAGCCATCATCAGAATGCCATTTAAAATTGTCCCGATTAAAAAGCCCAAAAGGTGTATCCAATTCGTAGAATATATTTTAAAAACTTTTCTCATTATATAGGTGTTGGGACTCTCGGTTTGCTGTCTTTAAATGTTGCATAACTCGTATATAACCGAAACTCATTTTCGCTTATCCCACCTTTTTGAGGTAGCTATGCGAATATTTGTTTCGTTACAATACGAAACACAATTTACAAAATTTCCATCATTCACACCATTCCATATCTGACGCCTAACTCAAAATACACCCAAGTGACATAATTAACTACAAGATTTGCTGCAAAGTCTCAAGAAAAAGTTCAAGAAAATAGAAGTCTCTCGGCAGGAATCAAACCTGCATCTAATGTCTAGAAAACACCTATTCTTAATCATTTACATACCTTTAATTATAAAGAGTGTGATTCTATTACTTTTAATTTACAGTAGGCTATTTACTATAACGAGCGATATGTAATTCGTATTACGTATTACGTATTTCGTATTACGTATTTCGTAGTACGAGAAATCAAGGCATTAAGCATTAATAGCGCAAGCATATAAAAGCTATCTTCAAAAGGAATGGTTCCCCAACGGAATCCAATATTTTCGGAATCGTTATAGAGTACAATCGGAATGGATGTGAGTAAACCATTAATAATGAAAAACGGGATTAATGAAATTACATAGCTTATAATAAAGGAACTATGCCAAGGTTTAGCATTTATTAAAAAATAAATACTGATGATGCTCAACAAGCCGAAAGTAACTAATGTATACACTCGATTGTGAAACAACATCAACATTAAAACACTTAAAACAAATAACAACAACCAAACTAATTTAGGAAATTTCATTCCTATTGTTTGTGGGAAATACGCTTCTACACAATGCCAAATAAACAAACAGGCATAAGGTATTAACAAGAAAAATAAAACTTCTTCTATGGGTAAAGAAAACACGTATAAGCCTGAAATATATTTTGGATTAAATGACCAAATTTGTTTGATGGTAAAAAAATGATCCCATACCAAAAATAAAATCCCGCCAACAAATAAGCCTTTGAAAATAGATGGCCATGATTTATAAAAAGCTACTTTCTTATCGAACGATAAAATAATTGGGAATAAAATTGTAACGAAATCTATAAGCAAGTAATAGTACTTCTCCATTCTATAAACTTCTAATTACTTTTTCCATTTTTAATTTTTCATCAGTGGTAATACTATTCGTTTGTACCATAAAATGATACACATTAGTAATTAATACTTTGTTAAATGTTACAAATTTCTTTTTTAGAAATGCATCTACAATGAACATTTTGTCTTCGACCAAATTATCACTAAAACCTAAAAAAGATGGTGTATTATATTGTATCGTATACCTAAGAAATCTGATTTCTAAATTTTCTGGCATTATTTTCACAGCATCGTTCATCCTATTTTCGAAAGCAGTCATATACTGTAATTTTGAATATGGGTTCCAAGAATGTTTAGCCTTAATGGCCTCTAAGGATGCAATATAAGCAAGTGTTAATGCATCTGGTTTTTTTATTTTATTTAATTCTGATGATAATTTTTCTGCAATGGTAGCATTATAAACAGCCAACTGATAGTTTTTACGAATGTCGTCTATAGAGTGAGCTTGAGTATTTGATGCAAATGCCTTCAATAGTAAAAGTAAAATACAAATACGAAAAAACTTCATACCGAAATAAATTTATTCTTTAATAATGCATGAAAAAACAAAACTGCTTTTCTAGAATCTGTTACTCGAATTCTCTTTGATGCTACTTCTGTTGCGGGCACTTTTTTTATTTTTCGAAATAAATCTAGATAATAACGATAAGCAATATAAACTCCCAAACGAGCACCTTCTGGCAATCTTTTTATTCCTTCGAAGCCCTGTTCGAAATCCTTTTGAATATCGTCTTCAATTAACTTTTTTTGCGATTCACAAAAATCATTAAATTCTATATTGGGGAAATATACTCTACCTCGTTCTTGATAATCAGATTTAATATCTCTTAGAAAATTAATTTTCTGAAACGCCGAACCTAATCGTTGAGCATAAGGAGTAAGTTCGTTATATATAACTTCATTACCTTCACAAAAAACCATTAAACACATTAAACCGATAACTTCTGCCGAACCATAGATATATTCTAAATACGAAGATTCTTCGTATTTGCTTTTATCTAAATCCATTTCCATACTTTTTAAAAAAGCTTCTATTAATGGAATTGGGATGTTAAACTTATTTATTGTTAGTTGAAACGAGTGTAATACTGGATTTAAACTTATGCCTTGTGAAATCGCTATATAAGTATCGTTCTTAAAGGAATTAAACAGCTCTGCTTTATTATGATTATGAAATGTATCTACAATTTCGTCTGCATATCTAACAAAACCATAAATAGCGTAAATTGGGTCTCTGTATTTTTTATCAAAAGCTTTAATACCCAAGCTAAAAGATGTACTATAACGTTCAGTAATTAATTTACTACACTCAAAACAGGTTTCGCTATATAAATCGTTCATTCTTTTGGGCTTTTAAAAATTATAAACAATAGAAGGCCTATTTGGTTTTAATTTCAAATCTACCAAAATTATAGTAGGTTCAACTATTCTTAGCATAAGCAATAAATGAGTACTGATAGAAAAAAAATAATAGTAATTGGGTCTGGCTTTGCAGGTCTTTGCGCTGCTGCCTCTGCCGCAAAAGATGGACATCAAGTGATTTTATTGGAGAAAAACGATCAGATTGGTGGTCGTGCAAGAATTTGGAAAGAGCAAGGTTTTACCTTTGATATGGGGCCAAGTTGGTATTGGATGCCAGAAGTATTTGAAAATTTCTATCAAAAATTTGGCAAAACAACTAGCGATTTTTATGAACTAAAGAGACTCACTCCGTCTTATCGAATTTATTTTGGAGCAAACGATGTGGTAGATATCCCATCTAATTTTAAAGAATTACAGGATTTGTTTGAATCTATTGAAAAGGATTCTGGGAAAAAATTAATGAAATTTTTAAAAGATGCTAAATACAAATACGAAACAGGAATGAATGATTTTGTTTGGAGACCATCTTCTTCTCTAACTGAATTTTTTGAACTCAAAATTGTAAAAGCATTATTTAAAATGAATCTGTTTGGTTCGGTAAGTAACG
>CALRIM020000029.1:0-23533 GCA_943360385.1 Rhizobium sp. Q54
AATGTTTAAAAAAATAAAATTGAATTGAGAGAATAAATAATCAGGATTTCGATAATAAATCATAAATAATATTCATAATTTATTACTGCAAAAGCATGTATAAAAGCATAAAACACTTTCCATATAAAGAAAGATGAATAAGCTAAATACCCGAAATTAAAAATGGTTAACTATAAAGTAGGTGGGCCACGTTCGTTGTGGCATAGTGGAATAGTAAAATGATATTTAGACTGTGAAAAAAAGAAAATAGTTGAATTACTGCAAACAGAATTGAAAATAGACTGCTCGCGCAAATCGCAAATAAAATAATGAACTGGCTCAACGCCTTTGCTTTTCTTTTTCTTGTTTGGTTTAATAGGTTGTTTATGGTGACCAGACTTTTCAAATAAAATAACTTTGGTTTTTTCGGTATTTAAAACCCTTTTTATTTCTTTAGTAGTTGAATTACCATAGTAAATAGCATGCAAAATATTTTCATTGCCAAAACTCGCCAAAGAGTTTGAAAGAAATAGAAAGATTATTATGCCTATGATTTTTCTCACCGCGTAAATTTAGTAAAAAATCACAAAAGCACCTAATTTTTTAAATTTCAAGGGTTTAGAAGCACAAACTGAGTATTGGGTATCGGGTAATGGGTAATGGGTAATGGGTAATGGGTAAATTTAAAAGTTCTGAAACTAATATTTAACGAATTTCTCAATTGATAAACTATTGTTTTCTAATAATATTTTCACAATATATATTCCTCTTGGCAATTTTCTAATTTCAATTTTTTGATTCTCATATTTACCATGCTGAACCATTTTACCAGAAATATCCAATATGTTATAATATTCAATTTTCCTGTCGCTTGAAAAATCAATAAATTCACTTGATGGATTAGGAAATATTTGCACTTTCTCTAGCGATTTAGATTGAGTATTAATTCCAGAAGGTAACATCGAGTATTTCCATAATCCACTATTATGTGTTCCAATAAAAATTCCAGCATCAGTTACAGATAAGGCATCACCTGTTATACTAACAGAATTTGGTAATCCTGTTGTATCCATAATAGTCCAATTCTCACCTAAATCTATAGAGTAATAAATATTCTTTGTATAAAAATTAGCGGTATATAGAATATTTTTATGTTCAATTACATCAATACCTAAAAGGTTATTAGGAAGTCCATTACAGGCCTTGCGTACCCAAACAGTCCCTTCTTTTAAATATAACCTAGGTGATACTGCATACAATTCATCATACATACTTAAAATTAATTTATCACCAATAACATTAAAATTATTAACCTTAAATCTAGCACTCGTTGGTAAACCTGCGATGTCCAAATTCCAAGTAAGGCCATTATCGTTAGAACTATATACTTTTGTTGGAATATGTGTATAAGCATACATTTTGTTGTTAACTAAAACCAAATCATTAACCAAAGCAGGCAACACAGGGAATAGATAATTCAAATTTTCATAAGTCAAAAAGTCTTTTGTTCTATAAAAATTTTTAACATTTAGGCTATCTACCCCACATATATACACGTATTTATTATCTAATATTCTTATCCAACTTACTTCACCAATAGAAGTTGGATAAAAAACATTACTCCAATTATTCCCTAAGTCTGTTGATTTATATACTCCTTTAAAATGAGTAATAAAGGAAATAGAATCAGATAAATAAATATTAGAGGAAAGCATTTGAAATCTATTATCTAAACCTATAGGAATGTTCCAAATTAAACCATTATCGATTGATCGAACCAATCTTTCTAATGCATAATCAAATGCGTAAAGATTATTTTTAAACGATTTTGTAAAATAAATATAGCTAGACTTTAATCCTGCACTAGATTGATTCCAGGAAACACCACCATTGTCTGAAACATAAATACCATTTACAGATCCCCTGATTAATCTATCTCCAAATTTTATATTTGGAAGATATGCATTCGAATCAGATAAATACCAATGAAGGCCAAAATCATCAGATTTATAAATTACATTATCTGCAGTGTTAGTATAAAATCGGACAAATACTGAATTATTTTTTAAAGAAATCTCACTTATTGAAGTAATATTATTTGGTAATCCAATAAAGGATTGATTCCACTTTCCAAATAAATAAGAAGAATATATTGTATTACCATTTACAATTGCAAATAAATAATTTCCGTTTCCTCCAAATCCAGAAATATCATAAAAATAATGATACTCTCCTGCTATATAAAGACTGTCATTTTTTGGAATTCCATTTAAAGTAATTTTTGTGAAATTCTTTCCATCTGGTGTACTGTATAAACCTTCATTAGGGGAATAAAAATTATAATTATAAAAACTACTATTATCTACCTGAAAAAAATAATGATAATTGGTGCTTTGTGATTGCAAAACCCAATCGTTGCCAACGATTTTATAAATTTTTTGATCATCTGATCCAGTATACGCATAAAGTGTATCAGCTATCTCAAAATAATCAATAAACTGTAATGCTGGGGATAAAGCATACTTACTCCAAGTTATTCCTAGGTCACTAGATTTTAACAATATATTTTCATATTCAAAATAAAGTACGCTATTGGAAGAAAACATCTTGGGGTTAGAACCCATTGCAGAAAAAGAATAAACATTAAATAATTTTAAAATGGTATCACTACTAGTTTCCGTCCAATTATTACCAAAATCAACACTTTTATAAATTCCTCCATGGGTTTGTGCAAACGCTGTTTGATCAATTTGCAGGACTGAAAATACATATCCACCATTATAATCGATTTGTTTCCATTGTGCAACCGATAAATTCCCAAGAAATACAAAAAAAGAAACTAATAAGGCTAATTTAATTCGAGGTAACATAGGCAAGTGATGTTAGATGAATAAAAATTAGCAAAAATAGTGCCTCAAATTCATATTTAATATTACCAGCTACGAACTACAAGTTACCAGCTACTAGTTACCAACTACCCGCTACCAACTTCCTATAACTCCTCCCCACTGGCAATTTTGTGCCTTTAACTTCTAATTCAGTCAAGGATATTACATCGACTTTATCTTTGGCGACTATAAATGATCGGTGAATTCGTATAAATTTCAAGGCATCGAGCATCTTTTCCATTTCACTGATTTGCATTTTACAAACTATTACTTTATCTGTAGTGTGGATATGTAAATACTCTCGTTTACTTTCTATAAAAAGTATTTCTGATAAATTAATTCGCACTAATTTTTTATTAATCGAAAGTTGAATGAATAAATGCTTCGATACTTCAGAAATAGGCAATTTAGGAGTTTTATCTTCCAATTTGTTTACCGCTTGAAGGAATCGAGAAAACTCAATAGGTTTAAGTAAGTAATCTAATACATTAAACTCATAACCTTTTAAAGCATATTGTTCGTAGGCAGTTGTAATAATTACAGCTGGTGGATTCTTTAAACTTTTTAAAAAATCCAACCCCTTTAATTTGGGTAAATGAATATCCAGAAAAATTAAATCAATCTCATTTTCGTTTAAATATTCCAAAGCTGAAAGTGCATGCGCATGCACACCATCTAATTTTAAAAAAGAAACTTCAGAAATATAATCTCTTAATATTTCTGAAGCAATGGGTTCATCTTCTATGATTATGCACTTATATATTTTCATAAGTTTTTAAATCGATAAACAAATTGATTTCATAATTGGATGTATTTTCTTTAATCTCCAATGTATACTTTTTATAAAGCAACTCCAATTGTCGTTTTACATTTTCGAGTCCAATCCCCTCCTCACTTGTAGGAATCTCTACCTTTTCTACAGAATTTTTCACAACAAATCTTAATTCCATTAATTCATTTAAGGAACAAGTAACATAAATATAAGCTGATTCTGTACTCTCTGCAACCCCATGTTTAAAGGCATTCTCTACAAATGGCAATAATATTAATGGTGTAATAGTTGCGGCAGTATTAGCATAAAAATCGAATTTCAAATCGAGTTTGTCGGAATATCGCAATTGCTCCAATTCAATATAATTTTTAATCACATCCATTTCCTCTTCTATGCTGATTAATGGCTTTCGTGTTCCATAAATCATGAAACGTAAAATTTTTGAGAGCTTTAGGATAGCCTCCGAACTCTTATTAGAATGTTTTTTACTCAATCCATAAATATTATTCAGGGTGTTAAATAAAAAATGTGGATTAGTCTGCCCTTTTAAATAATTAAGTTCTGCTTCCAATTTTGCCTTTAGTAATTGCTTTTCTTTTTGAGTATTCCTTAATTGTTGAGTAAATAATTTTATAACCATAAATACTCCCGAAACCGCTATAATATCTATCGTTGTAGTTAAAATTCTAAGTATTGATAATGGATTAGTGTCTACATCATTATAAATAAATGGGAGTATGAAATAGAGTGACAAAAAACGATAAACGAAAATAGAAAATAGTAGGGATAACGATAATTTTGCAAAAAGTTTGGTGAGGTTTGGATGAACTAAATATTCCTTAAATAAATGGAGACACCAATACGCAAAAAATAGTTTTGGGAGCAACAAGGTAATTTCAACTTTAAGGGCAATAAAAAATCTCGCCATTTCGGATATAGAACTGTAAGATGACTTGATCCATACAAATTCTATATAGGCCTGAAACATCAGGTAAAATGTCCAAAATGCAAAATGTTTGAGTAATCTCATCATCAATCTAAAAACAAATATGAAGAAAATATAATACTAAAAAATTGAAACTAACTAAACATCCTCTAAAATAAATACAAACAACAGGTAAACGTCTACTAACTACATTCGTATCGTTCTAAATGTTATTGATATGGTAATGTATGCTATCTATAGCAACTCTGTAATTTTATCCATCTATCCATTTAATATTGATAAAAAAACTAATGGATATGAAAAAGCTAATTATTTTTCTTTTGGGGGTAATTATTATTTCCCATGCATCTGCACAAAATTTTATAAAAATTATCAACGGACCAGTGGTAAACACTCCTAGCGATTCGCGCTCGGTAAATTGGGCTGATATAAACAATGATGGGAAACAAGATTTAATGATTACCAATGGGCTAAATACTGGTCAGAACAACTTCCTTTACATAAATATGGGAAATGATATTTTTGCACCCATCGATAGTACTCAATCTATTGTAAATGACCTATCGCCTTCGGATGGTGCAACATGGGCAGATATAGATAATGATGGTGATTTAGATTGCTTCGTAGTTACTTGGTATAACAAGAAAAACTTGCTTTATATTAATAATGGAAATTCAACTTTCACCCAAGTAAAAACAGGGACGATAGTAAATGAGTTCTGCTATTCTGAAACAGCAAGTTGGGGTGATTATGATAATGATGGGGAACTGGATCTATACATCACCAATTCTGAAGGAGCAAAACGAAATTTTCTATACAAAGGGAATGGAGATAGTACCTTTGCAAAAATCACGAACGCTAGTACCACAGATGCATTCAAATCAAGAACTATAAATTGGGTAGACTACGATAACGACCACGATTTAGATTTATTTGTAAGCAATGAAGGACCAGCAAAAGTGAATTTATATAGGAATGATAGCAATGGAGTATTCACTAAAATTACGACTGGAGTGCTCCCTAATATCAATGGAGAAACCATGAGTAGCAGTTGGGCAGATGTAGATAATGATGGCGATTTGGATGTTTTTCTGAGTAATTATAATGCACCTAACAGAATACTTAAGAAAGAGAATTTCGGAGATTATTTAATTGATACTTTAATAAGCGATACCACTCCATTTACATTTGGAAGTACATTTGGCGATATTGATAATGATGGTGATTTAGATTTATTTTTAAGCAATGCCTTTGGATCTGGGAAACTTAAAAATTTCTTATACATGAATAATGGCGAAGGAGTATTTACACAAAACGATACTAGCCTACTCACTGCTGATTCTGGTTGGACTTATGGATGTGCTTTTGCAGATTATAATAATGATGGATTCTTGGATTTAGCTATTGCGAATTGTTTTGATAAAACCCAAGTAAATTCCTTATATAAAAATATCCCAAATGGAAATTCATGGTTTGAGTTAGATTGCATTGGAACGGTAAGTAATCGTTCGGCAATTGGTGCTAAAATTAAATTAAAAGCGACCATCAATAACAGACAAGTAACACAACAAAGAGAAGTTAACAGTGTATCTGGACACAATGGTCAAAACATGTTAAGAGCTCATTTTGGTTTAGGAGATGCAAATAGTATTGAAGAGCTTACCATAGAATGGCCATCGGGAATTATAGATGTTTATCAAAATATTCAGGTAGATACCATTATAAAAGCATTTGAGAATGTAAGTTTGGGTGTTAACACAAAACAAAAAAAATCCGAATTGATAGTGTATCCGAATCCTGCACATAGCACACTTTGGGTATCGGGTATCGAGTATCAGGTATCGAGTAAAGGCGATAGTAACGGGTATTGGGTGGAGATGTTTGATATGTTTGGGAAGATTGTATTAAGTACTGAAGTAGTAGATGGAAAAATTGATATAAGCGGATTGGAGGATGGGGTTTATTTATTAAGGGTTGGAAATGATGTAGTGAGAGTTGTGTTGGTTGGTGGCTAAAAATCTCGGAAGATTGGTAGATCAAAATTTTAGAAATTTTGCATAGCACACTGACTCTTTATCTTCTAATTGTAAATAATATAATCCTTTAGGTAAAGATTCAATGTTGATTAATGGAGCCAATATTCCTTCTTGTACAACTTGCCCTTGAAGGTTAGTTATTACATAGGGAGTATTCTTATTAAAATTACCTTGTATGCTTATGGTAGTATTAGCAGGATTTGGATAGACCAGGTGCTCAATATTTTTATAAACTGAAACAGAAGTTGGGATAGTGGTAATGCCCGAAGCCACTCCATCTATAACACTCCCTACCACTTCATTGGTAGTAGTTCCAAAGCTTTCAATTCCATAATTTAATACACCTACTTTCGTATTGATGGAAAAAAAAGAACCCACATCTAAAAGCAGGCCTTCTGAACAATCAATTTTATGATGTGACCAACCACTCCAATAAAAATTCAACTTGGTGATAGAATCAAAAATACTAATATCATCAACAAGGATATGAGTAAAATAATCATCGCCAAAATGACTAAAGTGATGTATAGGGTTTTTATCAGCTATAATATAATGACTAGGGTTCATAATAAGGTAATCATCAAACTCCTTTCGAGTATAATATATGCTATCTATTTCTACAATTGACTTTTTTGTTCTCTGAAAGACGTATTTTACTTTTTCAACAGTATGCTCTGCCTTCAGGATAGAATCTTTATAATAATAAATTTTATCGGGAATGCTTATGTCTAGGTTTTTCTCATGGTATTTCCAAACCAACACATCAGCAGCATGTAGATGAAAAAAATCGTTAAAGTCGGGAACAATAAAACCCTTATTAATACTATTTTTCCTAAACCCTAATAGGCTTGAACTTCTCAATCCAATAGTGTCTGCAAATGCTAATCTTGTAATAGAAGCAAATTGAAGTAATCCAATTTTTTTACTCAATATAAACTCATATTCTTTAATCGGATTTTGATGACCAATTTCATACACATCAAAATATTTTAAGCTATCTGATTCCCCAAATACATTTCCATAACTAATAGATCTACATTTAAAGTACAAATTAGTTTGAGCAATTGGCCATGTATCACCAATGGAGGCATGCTGTTTAAATATCAGCTCTGAGGTTAGATTTCCTCTTGTACAAAAGAACTTTGTTTGATTATTTGAAACTGCAGAAGTTTTAGGTACTAAAAAATAGCCCCCATAAAAAGCAAAATTCCTATTGGAATCACTTAAACATTTTCCATTTCTGATTCTATCGTTAAAAATAAAGGTAGAAGTACCCCCCTGAATTAAGGTAGAATCTATTCGAATATCCTCATACCCAAAGTAATTACTATATAAGGACTTTTGAGACGGCACAAACAAATCCCAATTCTGACTAAATGTAGAAGCAGAAATCAAAAAAAGTAAAAGAAAGAATAAAAGTCTTCTCATTGGTAATTTAAGCTAAAATGAAGTTAAGAAATATATACGACCTGTATATGAAAAAAAATGTTAACCAATTACAAAATGTTCCTCCTAGCCTTTTTTACCCATAGAAAGGCTATTTTAAAGGATATATGAGGATGAATGCCTATCCTATGTGTACAAAAATATTCGAGATAAGAATATCGCATTCTTTGAACTACTTTTTATTTTTTCTATATTTGAACAACCCAAATTCACCCCAACTCTCTGTAATGTACAAGAATATCAATGTATTAATCGTTGAAGATGATGCTATATGGCAAAAAATAATTTCAACAGCTATAACCGATGCTGGTTTTAGTATTGCTGGCCTAGCAAAAAACCTGGATGACGCTCTCCTTCTTATAGATAACATTCATTTTGACATTGCCCTAGTAGATATTTTTATTGGTGACCAGTCTAGCGGACTTACGCTAGGTAAGGTTATCCGTCAGAAATACAATAAGCCGTTTATATTTGTAACTGGCGCCGTAGATAGCTCTATATACGATGCTGCAATACTTGCAAACTCGTCCTGCTACCTTACGAAACCCTTCTCTATGGAGTCTTTGATTCTAAACATCAGAAACACCGTACACCAATTTAACAAGCAACTAGAGTTATCTAAGTCCATACAATCTAATAATACCGATTTGTTTTTCTTTGCAAAAAGTGGCAAACAACTAAAGAGGATAGAATGGAGAGATGTAATATGCTTACGCTCAGACAGAAACTACACAAAAGTAATAACCCAATACGATGAATTATTTATGATTAGGTGTTCATTGCAAAATGCTTTGTCGCACATAATTCCAGCCAGCATTCGTACTAATTTTTTACAAATAAACCGAGCTGAAGTATTGCAAGTATCTCATATTAAGGAATTAGTAAATAATACCGTTATTATCAACTCAAAAGAATTTGAAGTTACAGATGGTTATATTAAGAACTTTAAAGAAAAAATAAATATTATTACTTAAGATTGATGTATAAATTTACTTGAGTTAGCAAGAAACTAAATCGTTTACTGAGGAAAAATGAAACAAGATACTTTCGAAAAATTACTCAAAAACTCAAGTGATTTCATTTATATTGAATTATTAAATGGGTATTTCATTTCAACAAATAAAGCATTTGAAGAAAAAGTAGGTCGAAATGAAAAGGATTTAAAAAACACCCTCTTTCTAGATTTAATTCATCCTGATGATGTAGAAAGCACCAAGGATGTTATTTCTAAAATTTCCAATGGTGATTTCCCAATCAAATTAAATAATCGAATATTAACTTCAAATGGAACCTACCGTCACCTTTATTGGGATGCTACGTTTGATTCTGAAACTAGTATAATTTCTGCAATAGCAAGAGATGCAAGCTTGGAATTAAATTCCGAGGAAAAGTTAAGTGAGAGCGAAAACAAATTTCATTTGTTTTTTGAAAACTCCCAAATTTTAATGTGTACGCATGATTTAAACGGGCATCTTATTAATATAAATACTATTGGTGCAAATATTCTTGCCTGCCCAGCAGATGAAATTACAAATTATAATGTTAAAGATTTTTTACCTACAAAATTCCATAAAACATTCAATGAATATTTAGAATTAATGCCTACCATTAAAAACTATTCTGGAGAAATGCCAACAATAGATAAAAATGGGAAATTGCATATTTTATTGTTCAGAAATGTATTAGTTGAAAATAATAACGAAAAATTTATAATTGGTAATGCGATTGACTTTACAGATCAATACTTCCTTCAAAACGATTTAAATAAATCGAGAGAACGATTAGAGCAGACTAATAATTTAGCAAAGGTAGGTGCCTGGGAATATAACGTTGCAAAGAACAAACTTTATTGGAGTGATATTGCCAAATTAATTCATGAGGTACCAATTGATTATGTACCTACTATCGAAAAGAATAACAATTTTTATAAAGGAGAGCATTTTGAGTTAATGAAATCCACTATAGAAAAAGCTTTAACAGAAGGTTTATCATACGATACAGAAGTACAAATAGTAACAGAAGCTGGCAACAAAAAATGGATTCGTGTGCAGGGTAATTCTGAAATGGTCGATGGAAATTGTATACGCCTTTATGGTGCTTATCAAGATATACACGACAGAAAAACTGTTGAGTTAGAGATACAAAAATCCAGAAAATTATTTGATGATGTACTAAAATCTGCCGTGGAGGTAAGCATTATAGCTACTGATACAAATGGGCTAATCACCCTATTTAATTCTGGTGCCGAAGAATTATTAGGATACACATCTGCGGAAGTTGTTGGTAAGCAACATTTAGAAATATTTCATGATAAAGATGAAATATTAAAACGTTCGAATCACTTATCAAAAAAATATAAAAAAGTTATCTCTGGGATAGATGTATTTACTTACAACGCTAGGATTACAGGTTCCGAACAATTAGAATGGACATACATTCAAAAAAACAAAAACCAAATTTTAGCATCGGTAGTGGTCTCTCCTATTTTCGATGTTGGGAATAAAATTATTGGATACTTAAGTATTGCCAAAGATATTACAGACGAGCGTAGAAAGCTTAAGGAATTAGTAGAATCGAAAAAGAATGCAGAGTTAGCAAATCTAGCAAAATCGGATTTTCTAGCTAATATGAGTCATGAAATACGTACTCCATTAAATGGAATTATTGGCTTTACAGATTTAGTTTTTAAAACGAATTTAGATGAAACACAGAAACAATACCTTTCTATTGTAAATCAATCTGCGAGTTCATTATTGGGAGTAATAAATGATATTTTAGATTTCTCGAAAATAGAAGCAGGAAAATTAGATATCAATATAGAACGATCGGATTTACATGATATCGCAAGTCAATCTATAGACATTGTAACTTACCAAGCACTCAGTAAGGGCTTAGAAGTACTATTAAATATTCCTATAAACTTGCCTAAATTTATTTATACAGATAATGTTCGCTTAAAACAAATACTAGTAAACTTATTGAGTAACGCTGTAAAATTTACAAGCAAAGGAGAGATTGAGTTAAACGTAACGGTTTTAGAAAAAATAAGCGAAGACGAAATGTTAATTCGCTTTCAGGTGAAGGATTCAGGAATAGGTATTCATGAAAATAAACTTGATAAAATTTTTGAGGCATTTACTCAGGAAGATAGTTCTACCACTAAGAAATTTGGGGGTACTGGGCTAGGATTAACCATAGCGAACAAACTTCTTGTATTAATGGATTCTAGGTTAAATTTAGTAAGTAAACTTGAAAAAGGGAGTACATTTTATTTTGATTTAAAACTAAAAATTGAACATAACGACACTCCAATTTTAGAGAATTCTACGAATCTTAAAAGCGTTTTAATTGTAGATGATAATAAAAACAACAGGTCCATTTTAAAGGGAATGTTGCAAATAAATAACATTGAAACAACAGAGGCTAAAAGTGGTGCAGAGGCTTTAACATTGCTTTCTAAAAAGGGTAATACTTACGATGTTATTATTGTAGATTTTGATATGCCAGAAATGGATGGAATCGAAACAATAAAAAGAATTAGGGAAAATACTGATAAAAATTTACCAATGCAACCTATCCTTTTATTGCATGGTTCTAACGATTTCGAAAGGATTATTAAAGAATGCGAAAATTATAAAGTTTGTACTAGGTTAATAAAACCAATTAGAATTAATGATTTGTATGATGCGTTCAAGCAAATTAAGAAAAATAGAGAAGGACAGATAGAGATGTCAGATTCTGTTAGCATTGCGAGTACAGAACAATCTAAAATATTAATCGTTGATGACAATGTTATAAACATGCTACTAACTAAAACCTTAGTAAAACTAAGTATGCCAAATGCAATTGTATTAGAAGCTAAAAACGGATTAGAAGCAATAGAACAATTTAAAAAGGAGCAACCAGAAATAATCTTCATGGACATTCAAATGTCGAATATGAATGGGTATACTGCCACTAAGAAAATTCGGAAATTAGAAAAGGGAATACATACACCGATTATAGCACTTACTGCAGGAAATATTAAAGGGGAAAGGGAGAAAAGTTTAGAAAATGGGATGGATGATTTTCTTACAAAACCCGTTACATTTAATGCACTTTCGGAATGCTTATCCAGATGGATCACTACAGAAAATAATGTCGAAGAAAATAACATTGATAAAAAACACATTAAAATAGAAACGTTAAAAGACATCATAGGGAATAATGAATCCTTAGCATTAGAACTTATGGAGCAATCTAAATCGGAGCTCCAAAATTATAAAGCAGAATTATCGAATCAATTAACGCACTTAAATAAGAAAAAATACAAATCCATTGCCCATAAATTATACGGGATGAGTAGCGCATTTGGCATGGAAATACTATCTGAAACAAGCAAAGAGATAGAATCCACAGACCTCTCTAATAAGGAAGTAACAACAAAAATTAAGCTGTTAATTAACGAAATTGATGTGTTGTTGGAGATGATTTAATTCTTTTGAAACTCGATTAATATTAAAAATAAAAGTAATGCCTATAATGTTAGCATTACTTTTATTTTTATGCAGTAAACAGATTAATGTATGATAATGAACTTCTTTGATAATACTAATTCATTACCATTGTACAACTCAACGATATAGTTTCCATTATTAAATTGCGATGTATTCAACTCTATAGTATTAGTACTATTCGTAAATTTATCTTCATGAACAACTCTACCTAACATATCAACAATTTTAACAACTTTTTCGTTTGTATTCTCTAATAATGAATACACAATTTGTAGCTTATCATCTACTGGATTAGGGTATAGTAAAAGCGTTGGATTAATTTTGGTTTCGGCTTCAATAATACTAGTAGAGTTTTGCTTAACCTCTGTCTGTGAAACTTTTTCAATATAGGGATTATAAGATTTTTCTTTAACAAAGGTCAATAAACCACGAGCTGAATTAGCGGTTGTTGTTTGAGTTTTACTTAGATTATCAATTGCTGTCCATTCATTTATATTGAGCTGAAATATATTTCTGTTTTCCAAACCAGCTTGACAAAGAATAGTATACCAAGATTTGAACTCAGAGGTACCTTCGCCATCATTAATATTCATGCTATTTAACTCTAACAATGCAGCGCTGAATTGTTTTTTATAATAATAACATGATACAAGTACTTTACGACTTTCTATATCTGGTTCAGGGATCAAAAAAGCAATCACACTATCCAAATAATTTTTAGTAGTATCGTATAAACTACAAGTATTATAAGCCCATAATACATTTGATTTACTTTGAATCACTTCTCGAATATAATAATTCAATTGGTTGGTTGCTGTCGCTCCAACTAAAGTTCCATTATTTATTTTTATTTTGGTATCCTGAAGTTTGAGTTTATTCTGTTGATAAGCATTTTTATATTCTGTAGGTTTAGGTAAAACTCCAGACTTGCAATTAGTTTCAAATTGAGCAGTTGGCACACAATTTTCCTTAGGCAATACCTTCGAGCATGGGTTCAAAAATACATTTGTGTTTACTTTACTCGAACTGGGTCTATTGGGCTTTGTTATATCTTTTATATACGTTTTAATATTTCCAGCAGTACTGCTTAATTTGGGTTTATGTTGAATATCTAAAAAAGCATTTGAAAAAAAGGTGTTTCCATAGTCAGTACGAACTAATTGAAATGACGGATCACATTCACCAAAAAATGGTGTTAACCCATCTCGTTCAGGATTTAAATTTAATGCAATATAGGAGCTATAAAATTCATTACAAGTAATATCCGTATTTGGATTGTCGAGCTGAGTTTGAATTCCGGCATTTAAGTTTGTAAACGAATTCAATCTTATTTTTCCAGCACCACCGTTCGCATTACTATTTTCGAAGACTACTCCCGCAAGCAACTGTCCCACAGTATAGGGTTGAAATCCGGCAGGATTTGTATTGACAAATGAATTACTCTCTATCTTGAAACCAGATGAGCCTTTACTGTAAATTCCAATTATTCCTGTTTTTCGTTGAATATCTAACGAAGAAGTACTATTTGCTCTATTAAAATAATTAGCAGGGACAAACATATTAAAACTATTATGATGAATAGAATTATTGCTTGTGTTTTCCATCCAAATACCTCTATCGTTTCGTTCAAAATTTTGACGTTTAATTTCACTTCCAAAAGGAAAAGATGGAGATGATATCTGCTGAATACCTTTGCTTAAATCAATAAATAATCCATTTTTAGTATAAGTGCAATTAACATTATTCAAAATACCATCAACAATGATATATGAATCTAAGGTTAAAATTCCTGTACCTCTGTCGTAATTATCAAAATTAGCATTTTGACTACCGTTGGTATTAACAAAATTACAACCTGAAAATCTAACTCCCTTAACTCCAAAGGTCGTTACCATCGTACCATATTTATTAATTCCATTAGGGCCAACATTTCTTGACCCTGATATTTCAAAAACACAATTAGTAAAAGATGTTAAATCGTTATTATTGGTAGGATTTGAATAAGCAAGAAGTTCTATATGCCTAAAGTTATTTGTAAATTTTGAATTACTTGCCTTAATAATTCCACCACCTGTTTTATTCCAATTTGTAACCCAAGCATTATTCGTATAATCTTGTGATAATGTACTGATAGCATTAACCGAATTTGAAATAACACTGTTGTTGAATATATTTATGAATCCCTGATTTGAGGTTGGCGTTTGACTTTTTCTAGGATCACCTTCAACAATTATACCCAACCATCTATTTCCACATCTATTCGTTATTGTGCCTCCTTCTATAAAGACTTTAGCCCCTTTCTCTACAATTATTCTTGTCCCTTCTGCCATAGACACTATTCCTCTAACTGTTAGTGTAGCTCCAGATTTTACACGAATACTTGTTGAAAAAGAGTGGGATGTATTAACTCCCCATGTAGTATTATAAGCAATTTCATAAATCTCAGTTATGGGTACTAAATCTGCTTCCCAAATTCCTCTACCATAAGTGGAACATCTTACTTTTTTTGCACAGTTATCAATTCGAATTTCAGTAACAATTGTCATTGGCAATCCCTTGTTAAAACACTGCCAAAGATTTAGGCCTTTATTGTATCTATAAACTCCAACATCAGTTCCGGCATAAAACACTTCATCCGTACCTTCTTGATAAGTCATACAATTTATTGGGAAAGGAGGCAAACCATTTGAAAAATCAACCCATGTTAGACCTCCATCGGTAGATTTAATAACCCTCATTAAGCCCTTATTATAATCATTGTTAATGGCATCATGTTTAAACCCTGATATAGACAGATAAACATCGTTATTGTTTCTAGGATTAATTATGACATCTGTAACAAAATAAAATTCGTAAACTTTCTGTCCGTTTACAATTAAATTTGATGTAATATCTGTCCAAGTAAGTCCATCATTGGTTGACTTAAGGATGCAGTTAACAGGTGAATTATTCCAGGCTTGCTCATTTTTGGTAGCTATAATTGTTCCTGGTATGGCTTGCGAAACATCAAATGCCGCAATCTTCATATTTAGAGTTCCAGAAAAAGGATAATATGTTTTAGTAACTAAATTATACTTGTATATCCTATCATCTGCAATGTACAAATTCGATTGATTGATTGGATCAAATTTGACTCTTTGCCTTCCTAAAATATGATTATCCTCAGGTAAAAATAATTCATAATTTATACCCGTTTTTAGATTGCCTAAAAAAGGTCTATAGTTATAGTAATACATAAAATTATTTGGATCATAGGAGCTTATTTCTATGGTTGTCCCATCACCACCTTTAAAACGAGACCAGCCTGTTGCAGTTTGACTTTTGGTGCCATTATCCTGCGTCCCAACCATACATTTGCCCGTAATGGGATTAAAATCAAATGAAAATGCTTGAGCAATATCCAAACCAGGCCCATTTAAATGTGTGAAACTTGTTGATGAATTTCCAAACGTGCTTGAAAGAGAAATTCCCCCATCATGAGAGATTAAAATATAATCCTGATTATTATTATGATATTCAACCAAACAGGTAACATCACCATGAGTTCGTGTATAAATATTATTTGAATTCATTCCGTAATCACTTACCATCATAAAGCTTGGATTACTTGATAAGGCATTTGAACTCCTAAATAAATTACTTTCTCCATAAAACATAACATTAGGGTCTATATCGGAAACATGTAAGACATGTTGACCAGCAGCACCGTTATCCCCAGGGGGATATGTTCCCAACTGTTGCCAACTTACACATTTATCTGTAGTCAAATACAATTGGACTAGACCAGTACCAGTATCTGCTAGTGAGGCAAATAACTCACCGGGTCTTGAAGTAGACTTTTCTAAGGATATATATACCGATCTCGATGCATTAGGTAAATTAATAATTTCATCCCAAGTTTGACCTTCATCATTGGTATAGAAAAGCTTCGGAGTAGAATTTTTATAATTCTTTTTTTGATTACCTGCCATTGCAGAAGAAACATATATTTCTAAAACACCACCAGTAAGTTCAAGCTCTATATCGAATAAATAATTATTGCTAGAGCCCACTTTCTCTTCATCTATATTTGGATTAAAAAAATTATTCCCTCTCTTATTTACAGTCCAAATCTTAGTAATAGGATCAAAAACAAGTTTATAAAATGCATTAGAGCTAATAGCGTACATTATATTTCTTGTGCTTGGATGAAAAACAAACTTTGCAAACTTGCAACCTTGCCATTCATTAGGATCTGGTGTATTAGAATCTAAGATATTTTTCCATGTAGTACCTCCATCAAACGTTTCGTAAATTCCATTCCCATTAGATGCTACAAGCCCATGCGTATTTGCAGAGGAAGCAAATATAATGTGCCTAGAATCATTTGGGTCTACATCAATGGTGTTTACACCCATAGCAGGCATTTTTATGTTATCCGTAATACATGTCCAACTAGCACCAGCATTACTTGTTTTAAACATACCTGAACTAGTTGTTCCCGCATAAATAGTATTAATACCATCGTTACCCAATGCAATGCAATTTATTACACCTATCCCTGCATCATTTGGTTGGGGACCAATAGAATTCCATAATATATCATTCACACTGCTATTACACAATGTTATTTGTCCAGAGGTTAATTTCTGAAGGTAAAAATCGTTAACATCTAAATCTCCACCCAATTGGAAATTGGATGAAGAAGAACGTGAGGCCCAAAAATTGTTCCATCGTAAATACTTCTTCTCTCCTTTAACTAATTCAATAGATCCACTTGCCTTATGAACCGAATCATAATAATCACTCATTTGATTATTCAACTTTGTGAAATTAGTTTCTATTTTATTTCCCATTGAAAAATTATTTTTACTCAAAACTTTTGTTTGAGAAATAGAAACATTGACCGTTCCCAAAACAATCAATACTATTAATTTAAATCTTTTCATATTGTTTAATTATTATGATTGGTAATTTTTAATACGTCCCTAATTATTATTAGGGAAAGAAAATCTGTAGACATACCAACAAATTTACTCATATACAATTCCAAATATTTACAACTAGTAGTCTAATTATTATTTGATAGCATTGAGTTAGAATTTGATTGAACTGAGTTAGAATTTGAAACACCAGCTAAATAGAAATAAAATATTCCAAAAACATAAAGTATTATATATTACTTTATCATGACGATTTTAAAAAAAGTAATAAATAATTTGCATTAAAATTAAATGCATTTCATAATTATTTATAAAACCTATATCATATGAAAAAGTTAACTTTATTAATATTAGTATTACTCATCTGTAATGCTAATATGTTTGCACAATCTGGACGATTCTTTTCTACCTATAGTAGGGATGATACATCAAGTGATGTATTTACTGATGTATATGAATTTAACAACAAATTTTATACAGTAGGCCAAAATTATTATGACTTAAATTTTGGCATGTTGAAAAAATATTCCGCCAAATTAGGTACCGATATTAGTACAAAATATGATTTTATAACTGATACCACTATTGAAGAAACTCCATTTAATAATATTATAATGCCTCAGGGAACTTCCAACTTATTAATTACAGGAGCAGTTGGATGGCACGACTCATTAAGCTATACTTTTATACCAAGTTTAATAAAAACTGATACCAATGGAAATGTAATTTGGTATAAAACATACGAGAACATTCTCGATGAATATAATGTTGCTGGTAAGATTATACAATTAAGTGAGAATAGACTAGCCATAGCTTGTGGGGCATGGGAATACAAACAAAATTATGGATCTCGTATGCTGATGTTAATTGTTGATACTTCAGGAAACCTAATACGTAAAGCAATCTTCAATCCCTTTCAGGATGAAAATTCATTCGTTAACAATATTATCAAACTTGCTAATGGAGATTTATTATTAGTAGGCATGAACTGGTTGTCTGATAGAAGATCAACTGGAATAATTATGAGATTAGATACAGCTTTGAATATTATTTGGGAAAAGAAATATAATGATTCCTTCAAAAATTATACAAATCTCACAGATGTTGTTCAGAAAAAAAATGGCAATATCTTAGTCACCGGATATATGAACTATACAGGTAAAAAAGATGACCTTGATGCATACTTAATTGAAATTGGCAAAGATTCTGGTAATGTAATTAGAGAAAAAAGATTTGATCCTGCAAAAACAAATTATGTTTCCAGCATTGCATTACTAGCAAATGAAAATATTGTTTTAGGTGGTGACAACAATGACAATGATTCCACAGGAAGCAATGTTGCTATTTGGAAACTAGATACCAATTGGAATGTAATTTGGTATCATCAATATACAAATACCATAAATCCATCTTATGATGAAGGTTTATATGTATTAAAGCAAACCCAAGACAAAGGTTTTGTTTGTACTGGAGGAACTGGCGTTAACTTTGACTATACTGCATTTATACTTAAGTTAGATAGCAATGGTTGTTTACAAGAGGGCTGTAATTTAGTAGGTATTGAAGAAGTAAGTTCAACTAAAGATCCTATTCAATTTTATCCAAATCCTGCAAATGAAAAAATAGTATTTAATAACTTACCAGAACAAGGGTCTGTTAGTTTATATTCAATACAAGGAGTATTAGTATTAAAAGAGAATACCACAAACAGCTCGATAGAATTAAATACTAGTTCAATACAACCAGGCATGTATATAATTCAGATTGAAGGAGTAAATAATGATACTTTATTAAAGAGCACTGTTGTAGTTACAAGATAAACAATAAGGACCTATTCAATTTTTGAATAGGTCCTTATTGTATTCTAATAAAATAGCTTGAAAAATAAACTTTTTAGAAAGGCAATAATTCTACATAATTAAACTTGCCTTCGGTAACTGTGATCTGGGTATTATCTTATGCAACATTATTTAATTTGCATTTAAAATACTCCGTAGTGTCTGTTGGCGTGGTGTAGGACTTGCAGTTTAATTATTTATGTTTAACGTTATTGTATCGACTATTGGGTCGCCCGTTGGTACATAATAGATAGCTGATTTATTATGCATGTAATTATTATACCCAATAGCATAACCATACTCTCTATAGAGTCCAGTATTCACCACTCTTATCTTTCCGATATGTTTATTTTGTGTTGGACCTATAAAGTTAAGTTTCGCGGTAATAGTTTGTAGGTACAGTGTATCATTGACACCTAAATCTCTACTCAAATGTATATCTACCGTTGCACTATCACCTACATATAAATTCTTATTCCAAGACACCCCAATAGGCATATCTACAAACTTACTAGCTGCCATGAAGCTTGTATCAAAGTGCAATTTCAAATAATTTCCAGTGAGAGTACTTTCTAAATCATATTGAAAAGAAAATTCACCATTAGCATTTATATAGCAATTACCTAAATATTCAGATCCTCTTGCTGTGAATGTGTTATAGGCTTCGATTTTGATATTTTGAAAAGAAGCATTGTTTGTAGCATCAATAAACCTCCCGCTAATTACATGTGTAAACTTCTTTCTATCTTCCTTGCAAGAGGAAATAAAAATTGATACTAAAATAATTGCAACGAATAACACTTGCTTAATTTTCATAATAGAGTTGGTGTCATTTAGAATTATTAATTAATTAAATTTAAGTGTAATTCATCGACTATTGGGTCTCCCGTTGGTACATATGATACATATTTTATATTTTTTGTTATTTTATATGTTCCAATAGAATAATCATAATAATGACCATCAGTAGAATTCAATATTCTTATTTTGCCAATATGCTTATTCTGTGTAGGACCTATAAATAGGAGCTTCGAAAAACTTGACATAAGGTACAACGTATCATTTGCGTCTAAATCTCTACTCAAATGTATATCTACCGTTGCACTATCGCCAACATATAGATTCCTATTCCACGACTCCCCAATTGGCAAAGCCTCTAATTTGCTACTAGCGGCAAAGTTTGTATCAACAAAATAAAGTTTTAAATGATTTCCTGTAAGAGTACTTTCTAAATCATATTGAAGAGAAAATTCACCATTAGCATTTATATAGCAATTACCTAAATATTCAGATCCTCTTGCTGTGAATGTGTTATAGGCTTCGATTTTGATATTTTGAAAAGAAGCATTGTTTGTAGCATCAATAACCCTCCCGCTAATTACATGTGTAAACTTCTTTCTATCTTCCTTGCAAGAGGAAATAAAAATTGATAATAAGATAATTACAACCAATAACACTTGTCTAATTTTCATAATAGAGTTGATCCCATTTAGAATTATTAATTAATTAAATTTAAGTGTAATTCATCGACTATAGGTTCACCAGTAGGTATAAAACCAGTCACTTTTGTAGCTCTTAAATAATTGTTCCATCCTACTGCATAACCAATAAGTCCGAATTGATTATAATTTAAGCATTTTAATCTTTTCACATACCCAGTTGGAAATGGTCCTACAACTGTGAATAAAGAATCCCAATTGTTAAAAAACAATGTATCATTCTGACCCAAGGGTGCATTAATGTATAAGTCTATATTTGCACTATCTCCTAGATAAAACATTATATTCCAATTAGAGCCAATTTCAATAGAATTCAATTTATTAGCTGCAATAAAATTAGAATCAACTTCAATTCTCATAAAATTAATATGATAATTTTTATCAAACTCATATGACATTTTGAAATAGCCATTTGCATCAGTTGTTGCCTCTCCTAATAATACAATGTCTTTATGATTAATAGTATTTTTAAATTTTAAATGACGGAAAGAAAACTTGTTTGAGGGGTTCGTTCCATCTATTAATGTACCCTCAATTGTATATAACGCTTTATTATTATCTTCCAAACAACCTGTAAACCCTATTAGAGTTGAAATTGCAAGTATCAATATATATTTTGATTTATACATAATATTCAAATTTAATAATATTCAATTAGAAGGGATAAAATATCTTATTCCTATAAATTGCCTATGGATACTTAAAAATCTGTTGATGCTAAATTTCAATTTGGTAAAAATTATATTAATATGCATTTTTCCATTTAAATGCACCTAATGTATACTTTCCCTTTACTAGAATTTTACTAAAGTAAAAAACAAGAAAATTAATGTCAACCTAATTTATTATTTGAATCATTTATTACACCATTAAATACTCTTAGATTAGCAAATGGAGGGGCTTTATCTGAAAATAGATTTGCCTCCAACTGACTAAAGGTTAAATCAGAAAACAAATGACTTGAGATTGTTTCAAAGTCCCCGTCTTGACTATGTGTAAAATCAAATTGAGCTGAAGCAATTAAAGGGAAAAATAGAAGAAAGAATAGAACTTTTTTCATGAAAGTATTAATTAATATATTTAACATCAAATCGACCACTATCAATTGTTACAACATTATTATTTAAGTCTACTGCTTTAAACTTAAACTTACCAGAAAGTATAAAATTAATTGAATCTAGTTTTGTGATTTCTAGAATCCCTCCTAATGAATCATTTGTATAATAATATGACTCTCCTTTTCGATAATATGCATTGATATTTTCAGAATCAAAATTGTAAACTCCAGACCTAAAAACAGAATTGTTGGGGGTCCTAATCATAATAATATCATTGTTTTTTATTTCTGTTCTTTTCATTGTAATTACCATGTAACCATGTCCATACTCTCCACTTATGCTACTATAGTTTTCCTTTAGCCATAATTTAGAATCAAATATACATCCGAAAGTATTATTTCCTCTTGTTGTAATTGGGGGCAATGTAGTATCAATATTAGAAGTGGAAGGGCCTGTAGGATTTCTTTCGCACCCTAATATTAATATTAATATTATTGGAACAAATAAAGTGCGATTGACTTCTTTTTTCATATTTAATATATTATAAAACTAATTTCAAGATTTATATTAATCATTGTTATACATTTAATATAAATACTAAGGACTAATCAATTTTCATACCAATTGGGTTGACATTACAACGTAAAACATATAAACGATGCTGTCAATACGATAAAGTACGTATTTCAAAACTCAACTATTTTTCGTATAAAATTTTGGAATTTTAGTAGTAAAGAGATAAAAAATTACTTTACGTTATTATTTACAAGGTTTTTTTAAGATAGCTATACCTATACACTTTTGTGCCAGCCATCCGTGCACGGTCTTAGTTAAATAGTTTTATTACGTGTAAGACTATTTTATTACCTTTTTAAGAAAGGTTTTTACTTTCATATTATATACTTCCCACGAAGTGATTAAGATTCTCTTCGTCATGTATGGAGTTAACATTTACAAATTTGGTTTATCAAAATGTGTTCATATAAGAAATAATGGTACACAAGGCTTTTTATATTTTAAAAAAACTGGTGAACCTGACCACATGCCAAGCCTAAAAACACATTCTGTATTTGATTGCTTAAATAGTATGAATAAAAGTAGGCGTCAATTAGTTACACTTATAACTGAATAAATACAATATAGAGATAAGGAATTGCAGAATTTATTACATACGATCTATGTACCAATTTAACTCCTTTTCAATTTTTCTCATTTTGTACAAATTTGAAATAATCTTTTGTAATCGAATAAATGCTGTTTCACTTTTCACCACATAATCAATAGCATGGTGATGGATACAATTTACAGCTACTTCAATACTATCTTGAGCTGATAAAATAATTACTGGTATAGAAGGATCGAATGCTAAAATTTTATCAAGCGTATCAATTCCATTCATTGCATTTAGTGTTGTCCCATTCAACTTATAATCTAGAATAATTAAATCAGGGTTACTGCTTAAATTTGCAATGCAATCTTCCCCAGAAACAAATGTGTCGATATTAAAATCGCCACTTTCTAAAAATTCCACTTCAAGCAATTTTAAGAATAGCACTTCATCATCCACTAAGAACAATTTCAATTTATTTTCTTTACTCATTTTGCATCTCCTTTATCTTATTAAACTCTTCTTTCAACTCTATACAAACTTGA